>NZ_JBPQTX010000320.1:0-7860 GCF_051386555.1 Streptomyces sp. URMC 126 | reverse complement strand
GCCCCACCACCGACCGTCCCCCCGCCGGCCTCCTCACCGTCGCCGTCGACCCGGACGCCTGTTGCGCCATGGGCCGCTGCGCCGCCACCGCCCCGGAGGTCTTCGCCCAGGACGCCGACACCGGGACCGTGGTCCTGCTCGACGCCACTCCCCCGCCCGCCCTGCACGAGACCGCCCGGCTCTGCGCCGACCTGTGCCCCTGCGCGGCCATCACGGTCACCGAGTCCGCCGCGGGCACCGAGTCCGGCCCGGCCGCCGAAGCCGCGCCGCCCCCCGCAAGCCCACCCCGCACCGCATCCGACCAGGAGCGATGATGAACGACGTTGCCGGTTCCGCCCCCACCGCCGCCGAGGCGGCGCTCTCCGCCGACACCTCCCCCATGGGCGAGGCGGCCCGCTGGGCCGTGGGCCTCCTGACGGCGCCCGGCCTCGCCGACGAGGCGGCCGTCGCCCCGCGTTTCGTCCCCTCCTTCCCGGTCGGGCCCGGGGGCTTCTCCGAACGGCTCGCCGGATGGCGGGAGAAGGGCCCGTTCACGGTCCGCGAGTACCAGCCGGTGGCCCACAAGGGGTGGGTCACCCTCTCCGGGGCCGGCGGGGCACGGTACACGCTGTCGCTCACCCTCGACTCCAGCGGACTGGTCCGCATCCTGACCCTCCAGCCCGAGACCGTCGTCCCCGGACTCCGCACCTGGCACGAGGTGGAGGAGGTGCTGCGCGCCCCCGGGGTGGAGCACTCCGTCCTCGCCGTGCGCCTCACCCCCACGTCCCCCGTCGTGCTGCACGCGTCCGCGGCCGACCGGCCGATGCCCACCGGTTCCGCCTACAAGCTGTTCGTGCTGCACGCGCTGCTCGACGCGGTCGACGCCGGGCGGGTGGACTGGGACGACGAGCTCACCCTCACCCCGGAGCTGCGCAGCCTGCCCACCGGCGACATGCAGGACCTGCCGGACGGGACGCGGGTGTCGGTGCGCGAGACGGCGCACAAGATGATCGCGCTCAGCGACAACACGGCCGCCGACCTGATCATGGACCGGCTGGGGCGGGAGGCCGTGGAGGACGGGCTGGCCGCCGCCGGCCACCACGACCCGTCCCTGCTGCGCCCGTTCCTGACCAGCCACGAGGTCTTCCAGCTCGGCTGGGGCGACCCGGGGCCGCGCGCGGCCTGGAGCGAGCGGGACGAGGCGGGGCGCCGCGCGCTGCTGCGCGAGATCGCCGGGCCGATCACCGTACGCGTCGGCGACCTGGGCCCGACGGTGCACCGGCTGGGCCTGGACTGGCACATGAACGCCCACGACGTGGTCCGGGTCCTCGACCGGCTGCGGCGGCGCGCCGACCGGGACGCCACCGGCACCGTCGAGCGCATCCTCACCGCCTACCCCGGCCTGCCCCTCGATCCGGGCGTGTGGCCGCGGGTGTACTTCAAGGCGGGGTCGAGCCCCGGGGTGATGATGTTCTGCTGGCTGCTGGAGGACCGGGACGGCACCGGGTACGTCCTGGTGCTGCGGCAGGCGGCCGACGAGCAGCGGCTGATCGGCGACGGCCTGTTCCTGCGCGGCGTCGGCCGCCGGATCGTCGAGTCGGGCCTGCTGACGGCCGGCGCGGACGCCGGACGCGCCGCGGTGCCGGCGGGCGAGCCCGCCCGGTGAGCGTCCGGGACCGGTTCCTCGCCGGGCTCGTCGCCGTGGTGTGGGGGCTGAACTTCCTCGCCGTGCGCATCGGCCTGGACCACTATCCGCCGGTGTTCCTGTCCGCCATGCGCTTCCTCGTGCTGGCCGTCCCGGTGGTCCTCTTCGTCCCCCGGCCCGCGGTGGCGACGCGCTGGCTGGTCGCCTACGGACTGGGCTTCGGCGCCGTGCAGTTCGGGCTGCTCTTCCTGGCCATCGACAACGGCATGCCGTCCGGGCAGGCGTCGGTGGTGGTGCAGGCGTCGGCGCCGTTCACGATGGTGCTGGGGCTGCTGTGGGGCGAGCGGATCAACCGGCGGCAGCTGGCCGGGATCGCGCTCGCCGTGGCGGGCATGGCGGCCATCGCGGTGGAACGGGCCCGGGGCGCCGCCCTGGTGCCCCTGCTGCTGACCCTGCTGGCCGCGCTGGGCTGGGCGCTGGGCAACATCGCCGCCCGGCGGGCCCGGCCCGACCACCCGCTGCGCTTCGCGCTGTGGATGTCCGTGATCCCGCCGGTGCCGCTGCTGGCCCTCTCGGCGGTGCTGGAGGGTCCGGCCGCGGGCTGGCGGGCGTTCGGGGACTCGTTCGGCGCGGACGGGCTGCCCGGCCTCGCCGCGCTGCTGTACGCCGCGCTGGCGGGCTCGGTGCTGGGTTCCGGCATCTGGACGACGCTGCTGAAGCGGTACGAGGCGGGGACCGTCGCGCCGTTCTCGATGCTCGTCCCGGTCGTCGCCGTGGCGGTGGCGTGGATCTTCCTCGGCGAGCGGCTCTCGGCCTGGTCGGCCGTGGCCAGCGCGGCGGTCGTGCTCGGCGTGCTGGTGGGGACGGCGGCCGGGCGGCCGGCGCCGGCCGCCCTTCCCGCACCGGAACCTCAGACCGGCTCCGGGACCGGATCTCAGGCCGGCGAACCGGCCTCGCACGTCCAGGACACCCAGCGGTCGTAGGGCTCGAACCCCAGGGCCGCGTTGAGCGCGATCATCGGGTGGTTGTCCTCGGCGTTCGCCGTCTCCACCAGCCGGACGGCGGGCTCGTGCCGCAGCACGTACGCCAGGTTGGCCAGTTTCAGCAGTAGGCCGAGCCGGTGGCCGCGGTGGCCGCGGTCCACCACGGTCATGCCCTGCAGGGCGTACTCCGGGTTGCCGGTGGTCTTCGACACGCTGGTGTAGCCGACGAGCGTGCCGCTCTCCCGGTGGACCACGCCCGTGTGGTAGGCCCGCCGGCCCCGGCCGACGCGCATGGTCTCGAACTGCCGGGCGTAGCTGGTCCGGACGTCGGCCGCGGCCGGGTCGGCCGGCGCGTCGCCCAGCGACAGCTCCAGCCGCGACACCGGCACCGCGTACGCGTCCGGGGTGATGGTCCCCCAGGTGACGAGCTCGTACCCGGGCGGCACGGCGGGCACGCCGTCGGCCAGCGGATCGTGGCGGCGCAGGTCCAGCCACTGGTGCAGGCCGGCCGGGACGGGCGCGCGGCGGGCGCCCACGGCGGCGGCGAAGGCGGCCGGCGCCGTGTCCTGCGGCGGGCCGGACGGCAGGCCCTCGACCGACGTGCCGGTGAGCGAGGTGCGCCCGTGCTTGCGGGCCAGGGTCAGCGCGTGGTCCAGGAGGGCCCGCCCGATGCCCTCGCGCCGCCGCGCGGGGTGCACCAGCAGCTGGTCCACCCGCGCCGACGCGGCCCCCTCGGGCAGGGCGAGGCGCAGCGAGCCGACGACCCGGCCCGCGTCGGACACGGCCCAGTCGTCGAGGGCGGTGGCGGGCGGGGGGAAGCGCAGCGAGCCGGTGAGGTCGACGGAGCAGGGGGGCGCGGAGAGCAGTCCGGTGTCGGCGGCGGCGTACTGGAGGGCGAGCCACTGGCCGACCGTGGCGTCGTCGTCCGCGGCGAGCGGGACGAACTCCAGGTCGCGGGGGGTGTCGGTCATGCGGGGCTCCCTTGCGGCTCGGTGGCGGACGGTGCTTCCGGGGCGAGGCCCATGGCCTGCACGTCGTAGAGGCCGAAAGCGGGGTGGACGTAGACGTTGGTGACCCAGGAGTTGCGGAAGTGCAGCGTCTTGTCGTGCACGAGGGGCAGCAGGACGGCGTGGTCCATCACCCGGCGCTCCACCTCCCGCCAGAGGGCGGTGCGTTCGCCGGGGTCCGTGGTGAGCAGGGTCCGGTCGATCAGCCCGTTGACGACGGGGTCGTCGAGCTCGGGGAGGTTCCAGTTGCCCCCGTTGCGGCGGATCTGGCGGCCGTCGACGAGGGGGGCGAGGAAGCCGTACTCGGTGGGGAAGTCGGCGCCCCAGTCGGTGACGATCAGCCCGAGCCCGTGCCGGCGTACGGTCTCGGGGTGGCCGGCGCCGAGGCTGAAGTACGTGGCCACGTCGAGTTCTTTGACGGTCAGCCGGATGCCGACCCGGGCGACGGACTCGGCCAGCGCGTCGGCGACCAGCCGGAACTTGCCGCGCTGGGTGCCGATCACCGCCTCGAAGCCGCCGGGCAGCCCCGCCGCCGCCAGTTCCGCCCGGGCCGCCGCCAGGTCGCCGCGCAGGTCCGGTCCGGTCGGGTACGGGTCCAGGTCCTGGTGGGCCGGCAGCCGCGGCGGGAACAGGGCGGTGGTCAGGTCGCCGCCCATGACGGGCCCGCCGCGGGCCTGTTGCAGCAGGATCTTGTCGGCGGCGTAGTGCACGGCCCGGCGCGCGTGGACGTCGCCGAACGGCGGGATGTGCGGCTGCACGGCGACGAAGTGCAGGAAGCTCGTCCGGGGGTTGTCGGTGCGCGAGCGCAGCCCCTCGTCCTCCGCCACCCGGCGCTGCGCCGCGTGCTGGAGCCCCCGGCCCTCCAGGTTGATGTCGAACTCCCCGTCGATCAGCCGGGCGTCGAGCGCGTCGACGTCCATGCCGACGGTCAGCTCGACGCGGTCGGGCAGCGCGGGCCGCACCGGGTCCGTGGCCGGGTCCCAGTGCGGGTTGCGCTCCAGCAGCAGGCGGGCGCCGGGCCGGTGTTCGGCGACGCGGTAGGGGCCGCTCGACAGCGGCGCGGACCCGTAGTCGGCGCCGGTGTCGGCGCGCGGCGGCACCGGGGCCGTGCAGGGCTGGGCCATCAGGTGGTCGAAGTCCGGGAACGGCCGGTTGAGCCGGAACTCGATGGTCCGCTCGTCGGGCAGCCGGACGGACTCCAGCGGCGCGTCGGCGCGGTAGGGCCCCGGGTAGGGCCGGGCCGGGTCGTCCAGCAGCGGGATCAGATGGGTGGGCCCGCCCGGCAGCACGTCCTGGGCGAACACCCGTTGCACGGCGTGGCGGATGTCGGCGGCGGTCACCGGGGTGCCGTCGTCGTAGCGCACGCCCCGCCGCAGCCGGTACGTCCAGGTGCGCCCGCCGTCGCCGACCCGCCCCGGCTCCTCGGCGAGGTCGGGGACGGGGACGAGCCCGGCGGGGCCGGGGTCGGTCGGGTAGGCCATGAGGGTGCGGTTGAGCATGCGCTGGAGCAGCCACACCCACACGTAGTAGGTGCGCGCCGGGTCGAGCGAGTCGACGTCGGCGGAGGAGGCCAGCCGCAGCGTTCCGCCGCGCCGGGACGAGGGGTTGACCAGCGCCCCCACGCCGGCGTCCCAGCCGGCGCCGAGCCGGTCAGCGGGAACGGTGGTCATCGTGGTGTCCTTTCGAGGCGGAGGATGAAGGAGTGCTCCCGGGCCGCGTGGCAGCCCCGGGCGAGCTTGGCCTCCACGCTGCCGATCCCGGCGTGCAGCACCGGCACGCCCTGCGCGGCGGCGGCCTCCAGGACGCGGTAGTAGAGGACGTCGTAGTAGAGCGGCAGCCGGCCCTGGGCCTCGTAGTCGAAGCCGGCGCGGTGGCCGAACCACTCCTCGCGGCCCAGGGCCCGGGAGCGCAGCACCATGCCGAAGCCGATCGGGACGCCGTCCTTGCGGGCGACGGAGACCATCACGTCGTCGCCCATGACCTCGCCGATCCAGCCGATCAGCGCCGCCGAGTGCTCGGGGCTCGCCGGATTGCCGTACTTGCGCAGGAGGTTGCAGTCGAGTTCGCCGAGCCGGGGCACGAGCTCGGGGGTGACCCGTTCGATGCGCGTCTCGATCCCGGCCTCCGCCAGGGCCCGGCGTTCCAGGCGTACGCGGCGCCGGCGGTGCGGGGTCATCTCGGCCAGGAACTGCTCCCAGCCGCCGGGCGGTACGGGCAGCCAGGCGTAGTGCGCGGACGGGTGGGAGCGGTAGCCGCGCGACCGCAGCAGCGCCACGAGACCGGCGTCGCGCTCGTCGACGTGCGGGAAGCAGACGGTGGCCGCGCCCCGGTCTGCGGCGCCCCGTTCGGCCTCGGCGACCAGCGCCTCCACGTCCTCGGGGCGGGCGTCGGCGGCCGTCAGCGGCCGGGTGCGGCCCAGGTGGCGCCCGCCGCAGACGAGGGACGGCAGCAGGGTCTCCGGGTCGCCGCCGGCCGTGTCGTCGAGGCGGGCCAGCGCCTCCGGGTCCCCGTCGCCGGCGGCCCGCGCGAGCATCGCGTCGGGGCGGGCCAGCAGCCAGGGGACGGTGTCGTCCGCCCAGGCGGTCACCAGCGCGGCCACGGGCCGGCCGGCGCGGCGGCGCAGCAGGAAGCCCATCTCCGTACCGGAGTTGCGTTCCTGCACCGCGAGCCAGCGCGGCGACTGGAAGAAGTCCTCGGGGCCGGTCAGCTCGTCCCAGCCGGCCGCGGTCAGCGCGGCGGCGTCGGGGACCCGCTCCACCGTCTCCGCCGCCGGCCGCCCGTGCGTCGTCGCCGCGCTCACGGGCGCCCCGCCTCCTCTTCCTCCTCCTCGGTCACGAAGTCGAGGAGCCCGGCCGCCTTGTCGGCCAAGGCCTGGGCCTCCAGCCGGTCGGGGCCGTTGCAGTAGGTGAAGCCGACGCAGGAGGAGTTGTCCATGCGCTGGAAGAGCTTGTCGCCCTTCTCCACGTGCAGCAGCACCTGCACGCCGGGGACGGCGGAGGCGGCCTCGACGCCGTCGACGCGCTTGAGGGTGCCGCGCCGCTTCGGGTACAGCATCCGTACGGCCGCGCCGCCGTTGTGCACGACGGGTTCGATCGGCGGGACCTCGCCGAGGGCGAGCAGCCAGGCGTCCAGGATCGGGCTGCGCCCGGTGACGTCCGTGACCAGCATGGTCATACAGCTGGACGGGGTGCGCGGGTTGGCCTCGATGACCCGCCACCCGGATTCGGTGCGCCGCACCTCGGTGTGGCAGGGCCCGTGCCGGTAGCCGATGGCCTCCAGAGTCGCGCGGACGACCCCGTACAGCGCCTCGCGCTCGTCGTCGGGCAGCGGCACGGGGAAGGTGTGCCCGCACTCGATGTAGGCGGGTTCGCCGAACAGGTCCTTGGAGGTGACGCCGAAGACGTGCGTGTGCCCGTCGACCGTCATGGTCTCGACGCTGACCTCGACCCCCTCGACGTACGTCTCCAGGAGCACCTCCCCGCTGCGGGGCTGGCCGCGCAGGCTCCGCCGCACCCCGGAGAGCTCGCGGAACGCCTCGACGAGCTCCGTCATGTCGTCGACGCGCCGGACGCCGTAGCCGATGGCCTCCGCCGGCGGCTTGGCGATCATCGGGAAGCCGAGCGCCCGGGCGGCCTCCTCCAGTTGCCCCTCGTCGGCCACGAGCCGGTGCGGGATGTTGTACGGCACGTCCCCGAGGGCGACGCGGAGCCGGTCCTTGACGTTGGCGGTCTCCACGGCCTCGGGGTCGGGCCCGGGCAGTCCCAGCCGCCGGGCCGCCCGCGCGGCGAGCACGGTGTGGTAGTCGGAGAAGGAGGTGAGGCCGTCGACGAGCGGCCGGCCGTCCTCGCCGGTGACGGCGGCCAGCACCGCGTCGACGTCGGTGGTGTCGACGTCGATCACCCGGTCGACGGCCGCCGCGAGCGGATGGGAGTCCCAGTCGTGGCCGTGGGTGTACCAGTCGCGGTCCCCGGTGAGCAGCCACACCTCCAGGCCGTGCTCCCGCGCCTGGTGCAGCCCCAGGACGAAGGGGTGGTTCTGCATGTGCTCGACGATGGCTACGCGCTTGCCCGCGAACTTGGCGTAGTCGGCCAGGGGTGTGGTCATCGAACCGCCTCCGTGATTCCGTCCTGCAGTCGCCCGACTCGGAACTGGTGGATGCCAGTTGACCCCGCCGGCGGGCCGGGGGTCACGGCTGGGGCGGCGGAGCGCATAGGCGGTGGGCGAGGCGCATAGGACGGCCGGGGGC
>NZ_JBPQTX010000319.1:0-7867 GCF_051386555.1 Streptomyces sp. URMC 126 | reverse complement strand
GCCCGACCCCCGGCCCCTGCCCTGGGTGATGGCGCTCACCCCCCTCCTGGGCTCCGGCGTCATGGCCCTGACCACCCACCAGCGGATCTTCCTGCTGCTGGCCCTGCTCAGCCCCTTCGTCCTGGTCGCCACCCACTTCTACGACCGCCGGCACGGCCGCAAGTCCTTCCGTACCTCGCTCGCCGAGTACGAGCGGCACAGGGCGTCCATCGAGCGCCAGGCGCGGCGCGCCGTCGCCGTTGAGACCGAGGCGCGCCGCGAGGCCCTGCCCGACCCGGCGGCCGTGTTCCTCACCGCCACCGACCCCGGCCGGCGCCTGTGGGAACGCCGCCTGGCCGACGAGGACTTCGGCCTGCTGCGGGTGGGCACCGGCGACCTGCCCTCCGACGTACGCGTCCACGACCCGAACCAGCGCGAGGAACACCGGCGCGTCCAGCAGCGCCGCCTGACCGATGTCCCCGTCGGTATCGCCCTGCGCACCCACGGGGTGATCGGCGTGGCGGGCCGGGGGGAGCTGCCCCGGGCGGTCGGCCGCTGGCTCGTCGCCCAGGCCGCCACCCTGCACAGTCCCACCGACCTTTCCGTGTGCGTCCTTACCGACGCCACCGGCCGCCCCTGCTGGGACTGGGTCCGCTGGCTGCCGCACGCCCGTCCCCGCGAAGGCCAGGACACCGTCGCACTGCTGGGCACCGACACCGACAGTGTCGCCCGCCGCATCAGCGAACTGCTGAGCCTCATCAGCGCCCGCCAGGACGCGATCAACCGCACCGCCGTCGACCGGGGGGTGTGGGGCGGCCCGCGCCTCCTCGTCGTCCTCGACGGCTCCCGCCGGCTGCGCGCCCTGCCCGGCCTGACGCAGATCCTTCGCGACGGACCACGCGCCGGCATCCACCTGATCTGTCTCGACGCCGACCGCCGCCTGCTCCCCGAAGAGTGCCGCGCTCTGGTCGAAGAGGACTATCAAGGACTGCTCCAGGTGGCCGCGGCCGGCCGGGAGCCGGTGGAGGTGGTACGGCCCGACCGCGTCACCCCCGGATGGTGCGAACGCCTCGCCCGCGCCATGACCCCCCTGCGCGATGTCAGCGGCGACGACAGCACCGGACTGCCCGACGCCTGCCGCCTGCTGGACCTCCTCGGCCTCGAACCGCCCACCGCCGCGGCGATTGCCGCCCGGTGGAGCATCAACGGGCGCAGCACCTCCGCCGTCGTGGGCGCCTCCTTCGACGGCCCCTTCAGCATCGACCTGGTCCGCGACGGACCGCACGGCCTCGTCGCCGGCACCACCGGCTCCGGCAAGTCCGAACTGCTGCAGACCCTGGTGGCCTCCCTCGCCGTCGCCAACCGCCCGGACGCCATGACTTTCGTCCTCGTCGACTACAAGGGTGGCACGGCCTTCAAGGACTGCGTCCACTTGCCGCACACCCTTGGCATGGTCACCGACCTCGACACCCACCTCGTGGAGCGTGCACTGGAGTCCCTCGGCGCCGAACTGCGGCGGCGCGAGCACATCCTCGCCGCGGCCGGCACCAAGAACCTGGAGGACTACCTGGTCGCGGCGCGCCTGCTCATCGTCATCGACGAGTTCGCCTCCATGGCCCGCGAACTGCCCGACTTCGTCACCGGCCTGGTCAACATCGCCCAACGGGGCCGCGCCCTGGGCATCCACCTCATCCTGGCCACCCAGCGCCCCTCCGGCGTCGTCTCACCCGAGATCCGCGCCAACACCAACCTGCGGATCGCCCTGCGCGTGACCGACACCGCCGAGAGCCAGGACGTCATCGACGCCCCCGACGCCGGCACCATCGCCAAGAACACTCCCGGGCGCGCCTACGTCCGTCTCCAGGCGACCTCTCTTGTTCCCTTCCAGTCCGCTCGGGTCGGCGGCCGCCGACCCGGCCAGGCGACCACCGTCGCCACCACCCCGTGGATCGCCCCGCTGCCCTGGGACGCACTCGGCCAGCCGCCCCCCGAACGCCCGGGCGCCGCGCGGCAGGACGACGACCTGCTGACCGACCTCGCCGTCCTGGTCGACGCCGTCAAGGAAGCCACCGCCGACCTGGGCATCCCGCCGCAGCGCAGCCCCTGGCTGCCCGCCCTCCCCACGACCGTCCTCCTCGACGAACTCCCGCCTCTGCCGGTGTCCGGCTGTCAACCTGCGGGTCCTGACGGACTTCCGCCTCCGGCGGCGCCCGGCCGCCTACCAGCCGCCCTTGCCCACCAGCCCCTTTCTCCCGCCCCTTACACCCTCGATCATCTGCCCGCCGAACAGGCCCGCCGCACCGCGGTCATCGACCTGACCACCTTCGGCCATCTGTGATCGCCGGGAAACCGCACAGCGGCCGTTCCTAGATCCTGCGCACCATGGCCGGCTCCCTAGCCCGCCACCTCTCCTGCGCCGACGTCCACCTCTACGGCCTCGACTGCGGCAACGGCGCGCTCCTCGCCCTGACCGCGCTGCCGCACCTCCTGCTGCTGATCGACCGCTGGGAGGGTTTCACCGCCACCCTGGGCGAACTCAACGCCGGTGAGCACACCGATACCGTCTTGCAGCTCCTGCGCGAGGGCGCCTCGGCGGGCGTCCACCTGGTCATCTCCGGGGACCGGACGCTGCTGACGGGCCGGATCTCCACCCTGACCGAAAACAAGATCGCCTTCCAGCTCAGCGACCCCTCGGACCTCGCCCTCATCGGCCTCAACCCCCGCAAGATCCCGCCGAATCTGCCGCCCGGCCGCGGCTTCCATGCCACGGGCCGGGTAGAGACCCACGTCGCACTGCTGACCGCCGACCCCGGTGGCCAGGCCCAGGCGGCGGCCCTCGCCGTGATCGGTGAACAGGCCGCACGACGCGACGCCGGCGTACCGCGCTCGCGCCGCCCTTTCCGCGTCGACGTCCTCCCCACCCGCATCGGCTTCGACGACGCCTGGGAGCTGCGCGAGCCCACCACCCCGACGGCCGCCTGTGGGGCCTGGCCGCCGTCGGCGGCGACCGGCTCACCGCGCTCGGTCCGGACCTCGCCGACGGTATCCCCGCGTTCGTCGTCGCCGGCCCACCACGGTCGGGCCGCAGCACCGCACTGCTCACCCTCACCCGCTCGTTCCTCTCCACCGGCACCCAAGTGATCCTCGCCGCACCCCGCGTCTCCCCCCTGCGCCGCCTGGCGAGTGCCCCGGGCGTCGCCGGCTGCTTCGGGGGAGAGGACCTCCCCACCGACGAACTCCAGGCGGCCATCGATCGCCTGAACGGGCGCGGGGTCATCCTCGTGGACGACGCCGAACTGCTGCGCAGCTGCGACGCGGACGCCCTGCTCCTCTCCGTCCTCCGCCGCTCCTCCGGCCACGGCCTTGGCATCGTCGTCGCGGGCGACGCCGACGACGTGTGCGGCGGGTTCTCCGGCTGGCAGGTCGAGGCGAAGAAGGCCCGGCGCGGCCTGCTGCTCTCCCCACAGAACGTCACCGACTCCGACCTTGTCGGCGTCCCCCTCCAGCGCTCCCAGGTCGGCGCCCCCGTACAGCCCGGACGCGGCCTGCTCCACCTCGGCGACGGCACCCTTCACACTGTCCAAGTCCCCCTGACCACGCTGTGAATGGCCCCGCCGCCGGGCGGCCACGACCGCACCACCGATCCGACACACCGGCACCACCGGGGCAGGTATCTGATGGGCAGACCGACGGACTGGTACGTACTGGACCTCCCCAAAGACCCGACCCCGGGCGACCCGGCCCAGGTGCAGGCCTTCAGCGGACGGTTGCGCCAGTTCGCGGACGACGTCGCCGCAGCGCTCCGCGCGATCCGGGGTCTGGCCGGCGACAGCGCCGTCCAGACCTGGACCGGCGAGTCCGGCGACGCCTACCGCCAGCATTTCGACGAATTGCCGGGCGAACTGGCCAAACTCGAACGCTCCTACCGCATGTGCAGTCAGGCCCTGACGACGTACTGGCCGCAACTGCAACAGGCCCAGCGCGACGTCGACCGTGCCCTGGAACAGGGCCGCCAGGCCCGATCCGCCCTCCAATCCGCCCAGTCCCACCTGCACACGGCGAACGACTGGGTCCAACGGGCCAATGAACAAGCCAAGCAGTACCAGGAAAACCCTCAGGGAAACGTTCCGCCACCTTCGGCCGAGGCCGTCCAGGCCGCCACCCGCAACGCCCACAACGCGTCCACGGCCCAACAGCAGGCACAGTCGGCCGTCACCTCCGCCCAGTCCCGGCTCGATGCCGCCAAACGCCTCGCCGACGACGCCCGCCGCCTCCGCGACAGCGCGGCCCACACGGCGAAAGCGGCCATCGACGACGCCTCCCACGCCGGCATCCGCAACCGGCGCTTCTGGGAGAAACCCCTCGACTGGATCGGCGAGCACTGGGACCAGATCGTCGCCGTCTGCAAGGTCGTCGTCGCGGTCGTCGGCATCATCGTCATGATCGTCGGCGGCCCGCTCACCTGGCTCGTCGTGGCCGCCGCCCTCGTCGTCCTCGCCGACACCATCATCAAGTACATGCAGGGCAAGGCCTCCCTCTGGGACGTCGCCCTGGCCGCCCTCGATTGCATACCCGGCACCAAGGGGCCTCACGACCCTCAGCCGCCTCGGCGCCCTGGCCAAGGGCGCGAGATCCCTGAAGGCCGGCGCCGCGATGAAGACGGCTCTGACCGGCATGGCCAGGGGAGTGAGGGAGGGCGCGCAAACCCTCAAGGGGGCCGGCCAAACCCTCAAAGGGGCCGCGCAGACCGCCAAAGGCGCGACCGGAGGCCGACAGGTCGCCTCGGCCGCCCGAGCACAACTTAAGGGAATCCGAGCACGGTTCAGTAAGCTCCCGGACCAGGGGAAGTGCGTCGGCGGCACGGACCCCGTGGACCTGGCCACCGGCAGGATGTTCCTCCCGCAGACCGACGTCACGCTACCCGGCGCCCTGCCCCTGACGTTCCACCGCCGAGTGGAATCCGGCTACCGGGCGGGATGCTGGTTCGGCCCTTCGTGGTCCAGCACCGTGGACCAGCGACTGGAGATCGACGACGAAGGCGTGATCTTCGTCAGCGAAGACGGACTGCTCCTCGCCTACCCCCACCCGGCACCCGAAGCACCAGCCCTCCCCGCCCTCGGCCCACGCTGGCCCCTGACCCGCACACCCAAGGGCGACTACACCCTCACCGACCCCGACACAGGCCACACACGCCACTTCAGCGCACCACACGAAGATGCCGACGCCGACACCCGCACCGGCCTCCTCCGGCACATCACGGACCGCAACGGCCACCGGATCACCTTCACGTACGACGCCGACGGCACCCCCACGGACATCGTCCACAGCGCCGGCTACCACCTCAAGCTGACGGCCGACGCCGGACGCATCACGTCCCTGAGCCTCGCGGCAGCCGCCGAAGACGGCTCGGACCAGGAACTCGTCCGCTACGGCTACACCCGCGGCAACCTCACCCACGTCACCAACTCCGGCGGTCTGCCGCTGCGCTTCGACTACGACAACGCCGACCGCGTCGTGGCCTGGACGGACACCAACAACAGGCGCTACGCCTACGTCTACGACGAGCAGGACCGCGTCATCGCCGAAGGCGGCGAGGCAGGCCACGTCTCGGTGCGCATCGCCTACGACGCGACCGACGAGACGACCGGCCACCGCATCACCACGGTCACCACCCCCGAGGGCCACACCACCCGCTACGTCGTCAACGACCTCTGCCAAGTAGTAGCCGAGATCGACCCACTGGGCGCACCGACCCACACCACATACGACCGCTACGACCGCGTGCTGTCCCACACCGACGCACTCGGACGCCGCACGGACTTCGGATACGACGACCACGGGCACCTCACCACCGTCACCCGCCCCGACGGCAGCACACTGACGGCGTCGTACAACGCCCAGGGGCTGCCGACGTCGATCACCGAAGCCGACGGCGCGAGGTGGACCCAGGAATACGACGCCCAAGGCAACCGCACCGCCCTCACCGACCCCGCCGGCAACACCACCCACTACACCTACGACACCCGAGGCGCGCTGACCTCCGTCACCGATCCCCTGGGCGCGGTCACGAGGGTCCGCTGCGACGCGGCCGGCCTCCCCATCGAGATCACCGACCCCCTCGGCCACACAACGGCCGTGCAACGCGACGCCTTCGGCCGCACCACCGCAACGACGGACCCCCTGGGCCACACGACCCACACCACCTGGACACCGGAAGGCAAACCCCTCCTCCGTACCCACCCGGACGGCACACAGGAAACCTGGACGTGGGACGGCGAGGGCAACTGCACCAGCCACACCAACGCCGCGGGCCACACCACGCGCTTCGCATACACCCACTTCGACCTCCTCACGGCCCGCACCGACCCGGACGGCGCCCGCTACGAGTTCACCCACGACGCACACCTACGCCTGACGCGGGTGACCAACCCCCAGGGCCTGACCTGGACCTACACCTACGACGCGGCCGGCCGCCCGACCGCGGAGACGGACTTCGACGACCGCACCACCGGCTACACCCACGACGCGGCCGGACAGCTGACGACCCGCCTCACCCCACTCGGCGAAACGATCCGCTACACCTACGACGCCCTGGGCCGCCTGACCTCCAAGGACGCCCACGACCGGGTAACGACCTACACCTACGACCCGGCCGACCGCCTCGTCCGCGCCACGGGCCCGGACGGCGAACTGCTCTGCGCACTACGACCGCTGCGGCCGCCTGACCACGGAACTCTCCGACGGCCGTCCCCTGACCTTCACCTACGACGCGACAGGACGCCGAACAAGCCGCACCACCCCCACCGGCCACACCACGACCTACGCCTACGACGCGGCCGACCGCACCACCCACCTGACCACGGCCGGCCGACACCTCACCTTCACCCACGACGCGGCAGGCCAGGAACTACGGCGCACCATCGGCGACACCTTCGCACTCACCCACACCTGGGACACCGCAGGCCGCCTGACCACCCACCAACTCACGACAGCCGACCGCACCCTGAACCACCGCACGTACACCTACCGCCCCGACGGCTACCTCACCACCCTCACCGACACCCTCCGCGGCCCCACCCACTACACCCTCGACCCCCTGGGCCGCGTCACCGACGTCACCGCCCCCACGGGACACGAGCACTACACCTACGACCCGGCAGGCAACCAAACCACCGCCACCTGGCCGTCCGCCCACCTGGACACCACCGCCACCGGCCCCCGCACCTACACCGCTACCACCCTCACCCGAGCCGGCCGCGTCCGCTACGAACACGACGCGGCAGGCCGCATGGTCCAACGCCGCAAACACCGCCTGTCAAAAAAACCGGACACCTGGCACTACACCTGGGACACCGAAGACCGCCTCACCACCGTCACCACCCCCGACAGCACCCGCTGGCGCTACCACTACGACCCCCTGGGCCGCCGCACCCGCAAACAACGCCTGGCCCCCGACGGCGAAACGGTGGCCGAGGAAACCCGCTTCACCTGGGACGGCCCCACCCTCTGCGAACAAACCACGACATCCCCAGACCTCCCTCACCCGGTGGCCCTCACCTGGACCCACCAGGGCCTCCACCCCCTCACCCAAACAGAACGCATCCTCCCCGACTCACTCGACACCCAACAGGCGATCGACGAACGCTTCTACGCCATCACCACCGACCTCATCGGCACCCCCACCGAACTCATCACCGAAACCGGAGACCTGGCCTGGCACACCCGCACCACCCTCTGGGGCACCACCACCTGGCCCACCACCAGCACCACCTACACACCCCTCCGCTACCCCGGCCAGTACCACGACCCAGAAACCGGCCTCCACTACAACCTCCACCGCCACTACGACCCCGAAACCGCCCGCTACCTCACCCCCGACCCCCTCGGC
>NZ_JBPQTX010000318.1:0-7885 GCF_051386555.1 Streptomyces sp. URMC 126 | reverse complement strand
GTTGTGTATAAGAGACAGGGGAGGAGCAGGGGCGGGTGGCCCGTGGCGTCCAGCAGCCGTTCGACGTAGCGGTGGACCGCCTGGTGCGAGCTCATCGGGACGAGGGCGACGTCCGGGCGGATGCCGGCGAGTTCCCGTTCGACGAAGTTGCTGGCGCCCATGAGCAGGATCCTGGGGCCGCCGTCCACGGACACCTGGTAGGCGAGGGTGTCGCCCTCGACGAGATCGCCGAGCGTGGCCGGCCGGCGCGGCGGCGCGGCCCGGCGGCCCGGCGCGAAGCAGCCGTGGTCGGCCAACTGGCTGTGCAGGCTGCGGAAGACCTCCACGGTGTACCCGTCGAACTGCAGGTACTCCCCTCCCTTGACCTGGATGACGTCGCCGAGGCGCCGGGACGGGGTGCCCATGGCGACGAGCAGGTGCCGGACGGTCTCGTCGCAGACGGTACGGATCCGGGAGCGTTCCCACTCCGGGCGGCCCAACAGCTGGGGTACGTCCGCCACATGGTCGAAGTGTCCGTGGCTGACCAGCACGAGCTCGGGCGGTCCGGCCAGGTGGCGGTCCGCCACTCGCTCCACGGCGGCCCGGTCCAGGCGCAGCGGGAGCCGGGGGTCGAGCGCGCCGGTGTGGTCCGTGCAGGGCATCCGGCTCAGGTAGGGGTCGAAGACGATGCTGCGGCCGCCCTCCAGGAGGATCTCCCAGCCGGCGACGCCCAGCCAGCGGAGCCGGACGGAGGTGGAGTACGGGCCGCCGCGCCCGTACTCCGGGGGCAGGGCCACCGACACCGCCGTCCCGGCCGCCGCCGCGGAACCCGATGCCGCCAGAACCCCTTTGAGTACCGCTCGTCGACCCGCCACTGTTCCCGCCACCCTTGCCGTTCCGCCTTGCCGTTCCACACCGCTTCGAGCGGTGGCGAACCTATGACAACCGGCTTGCGGGGTGGCGGTTTTGAGTCAGTCGTCCCCCGAAAGGCGGGTCGGTGCGCAAGCACGGTGGCACCGCCGGTAATATCGTTCGGGACGGTTCGCGGTGCCCACGAAGCGCCGGACGGTCGCGGTGCCCCGAGCGGAGTCGGAGCACCGTGAGGGCGGCCGTCGCGCCACGGAACCCGTACGTGGCAAGGGTGTTGTACCGCGTGGTGCGGTGTGCGCCGGAAGCGGATGCCGGGGAGCGTGGCGGTCTCCCCCGCTCGTTCGGCCGATGTGCGGGAAGCGTTCGTCGCCGGCCGCCGGTGCGCGGGAGCTCCGGTCTCAGCCGGGACGTCTCGGCCGGCGGCTCAGCCGGCATCTCGGCCGGTATCTCAGCCGACGCGCAGGAAGCGTTCGTCCTGCCGCAGGATGGCCTGCATCACCGTCGTCATGCGGGCGCCCGGATTGACGCCGATCTGTTCGCGCAGGATCCTCTTCGCCTCGTGGAAGACCTGGATGGCGTCGGTCTGCCGACCCTCGGCGTAATAGACCTTCATCAGGCTGACATACAGATCCTCACGGAAGGGATCCCGATCGATCAGTTCCGATAGCCGTTTGATCGCTTCCGGATGACGGCCCAGCGCGATGTCCGTCTGGGCGCGCAGCTCGACCGCCGACGTCCGTTCCGCCTCCAGCGCCTCCGCCTTCAGCCGCAGCCGGCTGGAGGTGACGTCGGCGAGGGCCGGCCCGCGCCAGAGGGCCAGTGCCGCGTCGAGGCGTCCGGCGGCGTCCGCGTACCGGCCCCGCTGATACGACTCGCGCGCGCTGTGCACGGCTTCGCGGAAGACGAACAGGTCGACGGCCTCGTGGGCCATTCTCAGTTCGTAGCCGCGGTCGTGCGACACGAGCGTGTCGCGCGGGATCCCGGCCTGGGCGAGGACCTTGCGCACCATCCAGGCGGACGTCTGGAGCTGGCCCGAGACGGTGAGCGGCGGCTCACCGTCCCAGGAGTCCTCGCTGATGGCCTCCTTGGACACCACCTGGCCGTTCCGCAGGGCGAGGGAGGCCAGGAAGCGCCGCTGCCGCTGGCCCTGGAGGGGGACGGGCACCCCGTCCTTCAGGAAACTCACCGTGCCGAGAAGCCGGATCGTCACGTCGTTCCACGTACTCATGGCGATTACCCCCCGCGTCGTGGACAGGCCGTGCCCCGAACAGGAGGGGGTGCGCACCACGGATGCCCTTCCCCGGCGTACTGCTCGAAGGCCGTCACACCTGTCACTCTCGATGATCAAAACGTCACTAATTGATGATCGGAAACTGGATAGGCGAGCAAAAAACACCAAACCAATCGAAAGAGCCGCACCGTCACGGACCACGGGGTCGCGTGCCGGCGCCGGCTCCCAACGGTGAGCACCCGAGGGATCGGGGAGCGGCCGGGGTCAGTCCATGAGGTTCCCGAGGAACTTGGCCGCCACGGGGCCGGCGTCCCGTCCGCCGGAGCCGCCGTCCTCCAGCAGGACCGACCAGGCCAGGTTGCGGTCCGACTGATAACCGATCATCCACGCGTGGGTGCGCGGCGGGGTCTCCGTACCGAACTCCGCGGTGCCCGTCTTGGCGTGCGGGGCGCCGGGGACGGCCTTCAGGGCCCGGCCGGCGCCGTTGGTGACGGTCGCGCGCATCATCTCGCGCAGAGCGTCGACGACTCCGGGGTCGAGCCGGGCGGGTGCCTCGTAGCGGTGGCGGACCGCGTCGGGCACGAGAACGGGCTGCTTGAAGGTGCCCTCCTTCACGGTCGCGGCGATCGAGGCCATCACGAGGGGAGAAGCCTGCACGCGGGCCTGGCCGATGGTCGAGGCGGCCTTCTCGTTGTCGCTTCCGGTGACCGGCACGCTGCCGTCGTAGGTGGTCGTCCCGACGTCCCACCGGCCGCCGATGCCGAAGGCCTCGGCGCTCTGGTGCAGGCTCTCCGGCGACAGCTTGGCACGGGAGTTGACGAAGAAGGTGTTGCAGGAGTGGGCGAAGCTGTCCCGGAAGGTGGACCCGGGAGGCAGCGTGAACTGATCCTGGTTCTCGAAGCGTTGGCCGTTGACGTGGGCGAACTTGGGGCAGTCGGCGCGGTCGGCCGGTTTCATCCCCTGCTTCAGCAGGGCGGCGGCGGTCACCACCTTGAAGGTCGAGCCGGGCGGGTAACGGCCCTCCAGCGCGCGGTTCATGCCGCCGGGCATGTTCGCGGCGGCCAGGATGTGGCCGTTGCTGGGGTCGACGGCGACGATGGCCGCGTTCTTCTTCACATCGCTCAGCGCCTTGGCGGCGGCCTCCTGCACCTTGGGGTCGATGGTGGTCCGTACCGGCTTGCCGCCGCCTCCCTCCTCGCCGGTGAGGTTCTTCACCACCTGGCCGGACTCCCGGTTGACGATCACGACGGACTTGGCGGCGCCCGACCGTCCGGTGAGCTGTTCGTCGTACCGGGCCTGGAGGCCCGACTTTCCCTTGCCGGTCGCGGTGTCGACGACTCCGACGAGGGAGGTGGCCCGCAGCTCCCGGCCACCGGCGTCCAGGACGGCGGCCCTTTCGCGGGAGTTCAGGGCGAGCGTCTGCCCCGGAACCATTTCCGGATGGATCATCTCCGTTTGGAATTTAATCTTCCATTTGCTGTCGCCCCCGACGACCTTCGCCCGGGAACGCCATGAATAGTCACCGGCCCCCGGGAGGGCCATCTTCACAGTAAAGGGAATTACCACCTCCCCTTCCGCTTTTCGCTCGCCGTCGCCCGCCGCGATATCCGTCTTCGACGGCTTGAGGTTCGTCATGACGGACTTGATCAGCGATTCGGCGCCGTCCGGGGTGTCGGTCAGCTGCGCGGCCCGCCGCGCGTCGCCGGCCTCCCAGGCGTCCAGGAAGCCCTGCAGCGCCTTGGTCGCGTCGGCGACCTGGGGGTCGTCCGAATCCCCGTCCGCCAGCACGGTGTTGTAGCCCCAGTAGCCGATCCCCACGACCGCGGCCAGCCCTACGCAGGTCGTGACGATCAACGAACCGCGGGAACGCCGACGGTGAGGCCGCGCATAGTCACCGGAGGATCGGTTAGACGTCATGGACCCGAGATTATGCAGCGCGCGCTTGCCTGACCGCCCCCCAGGAAGTGATCAGGACAGTTCCCCGCCTGAAGAAGTCGCGACAACGGACAAGGCCGACGAACCGTCCGGCACGAAAGACATGGAAGCGACAAGGCCGGAGAAACGCGGGTCCGCTTTATCGGCTGCCGACACCCGGCAATCCCGGCGTAAGACATGCATCTCATACCTGCGTGGTCTAGACCTCTGAAGAAATCAGCGGAACTTTCGACCAAATTTTCGAAAAGAAGTGGCCGGATCGAATCCGGCGCGCGCCCCGCTTCCGGTTCTCCGCGCGATGGGCCGGCTTTCCGCCGCGATGAGCCACGAGCGGGCCGCGAGCCGCCACGAGGCGGGCCACCAGTCGGCCGCGAGCCGACCGGAAGCCGGCCCGGGGAGCCAACTCCCAGCCCGCCGCAGCCCACTTGCGGCCCGCTCCCGGCCGACTCACGGCCCGCCTCCCCTCTCCTCCCGCTCTCCGCGCGATCCCGCCGATACGGGCGGGAGAGGGCGTGAAGAGGGCGCCCGGCCAAGGTGGCGGCACCGCAACCCCCGACCGCCTCTGGAGGCGCTCATGTCCCGCGTTTCGACCGGCCCCAGCTCCGAGCCCACCGCCGCCCACGCCCTGCTCTCCCGGCTGCGCGACCACGGTGTCGAGAAGGTCTTCGGAGTCGTCGGCCGGGAGGCCGCGTCGATCCTCTTCGACGAGGTGGAGGGCGTCGAATTCGTCCTCACCCGGCACGAGTTCACCGCCGGCGTCGCCGCGGACGTCCTCGCCAGAATCACCGGCCGCCCCCAGGCGTGCTGGGCCACCCTCGGCCCCGGCATGACCAACCTCTCCACCGGCATCGCGACCTCCGTCCTGGACCGCTCGCCCGTCATCGCGCTGGCCGCCCAGTCGGAGTCCCACGACATCTTCCCCAACGACACCCACCAGTGCCTGGACGCGGTGTCGATCATCGCCCCGATGTCCAAGTACGCCGTCGAGCTGCAACGCCCGCACGAGATCACCGACTTGGTGGACTCCGCGGTCGGCGCCGCCATGACCGAGCCGGTGGGCCCGTCGTTCATCTCGCTCCCCGTCGACCTGCTGGGGTCGAGCGAGGGCATCGACACCTCGGTGCCGCTGCCGCCGGCCGAGACCCCGGCCAAGCCGACCGGCCTGACCGCCGACGGCTGGCGGAAGGCCGCCGACCGGGCCGCGGAGCTGCTCGCCAAGGCCGAGCACCCGGTGCTGGTGGTGGGCGCCGCCGCGATCCGCTCCGGCGCCGTGCCCGCCATCCGCGCCCTCGCCGAGCGGCTCAACGTGCCCGTCATCACGACGTACATCGCCAAGGGCGTCCTGCCGCACGGCCACGAGCTCAACTACGGTGCCGTCACCGGCTACATGGACGGCATCCTCGACTTCCCGGCCCTGGACACCCTGTTCGCCCCGGTGGACCTGATCCTCACCCTCGGCTACGACTACGCCGAGGACCTCCGCCCGTCCATGTGGCAGCGGGGCGTGGAGAAGGACACCGTCCGCGTCTCCCCGACCGTCAACCCGGTCCCGCGCGTGTACCGGCCCACCGTCGACGTCGTCACCGACGTGCTCGCGTTCGTCGAGCACCTGGAGGCGGCGACCGCCTCCGTCGCGGCGAAGAACCGGCACGACATCGCCCCGCTCCGGGCCCGCGTCGCCGAATTCCTCGCCGACCCCAAGGAGTACGAGGACGGCATGCGGGTCCACCAGGTCATCGACTCGATGAACACGGTGATGGCCGAGGCCGCCGGCCCGGGCGAGGGCACGATCGTCTCGGACATCGGCTTCTTCCGCCACTACGGCGTCCTCTTCGCCCGCGCCGACCAGCCGTTCGGCTTCCTCACCTCGGCCGGCTGCTCCAGCTTCGGCTACGGCATCCCGGCCGCGATGGGCGCCCAGCTGGCCCGCCCGGACCAGCCCACCTTCCTCATCGCCGGCGACGGCGGCTTCCACTCCAACAGCGCCGACCTGGAGACCATCGCCCGGCTGGGGCTGCCGATCGTCACCGTGGTCGTCAACAACGACACCAACGGCCTGATCGAGCTGTACCAGAACCTCGGCCACCACCGCAGCCACGACCCGGCGGTCAAGTTCACCGGCGTCGACTTCGTCGCCCTCGCCGAGGCCAACGGCGTGGACGCCACCCGGGCGACCGACCGGCAGGAGCTGCTGGCCGCGCTGCGCAAGGGCGCCGAGCTGGGCCGCCCCTTCCTGATCGAGGTGCCCATCAGCTACGACTTCCAGCCGGGCGGCTTCGGCGCCCTCAGCATCTGATCATGGAGGCACCGGTCTTTCCGGCTGCCTTCGGGTTCCACGCCACGGCCCGGACCGAGCGCCACCGGGCCCCCGGCGCGGCCTTCGCCACCCTCGGCAGCCACACCGACATCGACCTGTCCCCGCCCGGGCAGACCTTCGCCGCGACCCTGGTGCACCATCCTCAGGCCGCGCCCGAGGGCGCCCGGGCCCGGGACGGCGACACCGCCGTCCTCCTCGCCGGCGAGCTCTACGACCGCGAGGCCCTGCGCTCCGTCCTGCCCCCGGGCGAGGAGGCGGACGACGGCGCGGAGCTGCTGCTGCGGCTGCTCCGGCGGTACGGGCTCCACGCCTTCCGGCTGCTCAACGGCCGGTTCGCGGCCGTGGTCCGGACCGGGCGCCGCGTGCTGCTCGCCACCGACCACGCCGGCTCCGTACCGCTGTACTGCCGCGTGGCCCCCGGCGAGGTCAGGGCCGCCACCGAGGCCAAGACCCTGACGGCGGACGGACCGTCGCGGGGCCTGCCGCTGCCGGAGTCACGGCGCCTGCCGGGCCTGCCGGACGTCCGCCAGGTGCCGGCGGGCACCGTGTGGGAGGTCGACCTGGAGTCGGGCACCACCACGGCCCACCCCACCTGGCGTCCGGCCCTGGCCCGGCGGATCATGCCGGAGGACGAGGCGGTGGCGGCCGTCCGCGCCGCCCTCCAACGGGCGGTCACGGCCCGGGTCCCGGCCGGTTCCGCCCCCTTGGTGGTGCTGTCCGGCGGCATCGACTCCTCCGGCGTCGCCGCCTGCGCGCACCGCGCGGCCGGTGCACTGGACACGGTGTCCCTGGGCACCGACGTCTCCGACGAGTTCCCGCAGGCCCGGGTGGTCGCCGAGCACCTCGGCAGCCGGCACCGCGAGATCACCGTGCCCACCGCCGACCTGCTGGAGCAACTGCCGTACGCCATCTGGGCGGCGGAGTCGGCGGACCCCGAGACCATCGAGTACCTGCTGCCCCTGGTGGCGCTCTACCGCGCGCTCGGCGGCCCGGCGCGCCGGATCGTCACCGGGTACGGCGCGGACATCCCGCTCGCCGGGATGCACCGCGAGGACCGGCTGCCGGACCTGGACACCGCGGTGGCGTACGACATGGCCACCTTCGACGGGCTCAACGAGATGTCGCCCGTGCTGTCCACGCTCGCCGGACACTGGTCGACGCACCCGTACTGGGACCGCGACGTCCTCGACCTGCTCGTTCCGCTGGAGGCCGGGCTCAAGCGCCGGTACGGGCGGGACAAGTGGGTGCTGCGGGCCGCCCTGGCCGACGCGCTGCCCGCGGAGACCGTCGACCGGCCCAAGCTCGGCGTCCACGAGGGGTCGGGCACCACCTCGTCGTTCTCCCTGCTGCTCGCCGGGCACGGGGTCGCGGAGACGGCGGTCGGCGAGGCGAAGCGGCGGGTGGTCCGCGAGCTGTTCGACCTGACCGTGGTGGCGGGCCGGCACCCCTCGGAGGTCAGCACCGCCGAGGCGGTGGCTGCCGTGGCGGCCCGCCTGGAGCGGGGCGCGGCGTGAACCGGCCCGTCCGCCCCCCCTCCCCTCTCGCCCCCGCGT
>NZ_JBPQTX010000317.1:0-7895 GCF_051386555.1 Streptomyces sp. URMC 126 | reverse complement strand
CCCCGCCCCCGACGGGGGCGGCCCCGAGAACGACCCCGACCCCGCCGGAGGCGACCGAGCATGAGCAGCAGCGACGCCCTCGACGTGGTGCTGCGCCTCCTGGCCCTGTTCGGCGTCTTCCTCGTCTTCCCGCTGCTCGTCGGGCAGATGGAGCACAAGGTGATGGCCCATATGCAGGGCCGGCTCGGGCCGATGTACGCGGGCGGGTTCCACGGCTGGGCGCAGCTCGTCGCGGACGGGGTGAAGTTCGCGCAGAAGGAGGACATCGTCCCGGCCGAGGCCGACCGGCGGGTCTTCCAGCTGGCGCCGGCCGTCGCCCTGCTGCCCTACCTCCTCGTCCTCGTCGCGATCCCGATCGGCCCCGGCAAGGCGGTCGGCTGGTACATCGACGCGGGCATCTTCTTCGTCCTCGCCGTGATGGGCGTGGGCGTGCTCGGCTCGCTCATGGCCGGCTGGGCGTCGGCGAACAAGTTCTCGCTGCTCGGCGGCCTCCGTACGGCCGCGCAGCTGATGGCGTACGAGCTGCCGATGCTGCTCGCCGCCGCCTCCGTGGCGATGGCGGCGGGCACGGTCTCGCTGCCCGGCATCCTGGACGCGTTCCACTGGTGGTGGGTGCCCTGGCAGATCGTCGGCGGGCTGGTGTTCTTCACTGCGGGCCTCGCCGAGCTGCAACGGCCGCCGTTCGACATGCCGGTGGCCGACTCGGAGATCATCTTCGGCGCGTACACCGAGTACACGGGTCTGCGGTTCGCGATGTTCCTGCTCTCCGAGTACGCGGGCATCGTCGTCCTCTGCGGGCTGACGTCCGTGCTGTTCCTCGGCGGCTGGCACGGGCCCTTCGGGGCCGACGGGCTCGGCTGGGTGTGGATGCTGCTCAAGACGGCGGTGCTCGCGTTCGTCGTGATCTGGCTGCGGGTGAGCTACCCGCGGCTGCGCGAGGACCAGCTGCAGAAGCTCGCCTGGACCGCGCTCATCCCGCTCGCCCTCGCGCAGATCGCGCTGACCGGCGTCGTCAAGGTGGCGATCTCATGAACATCCCCGGCAGCGGCCTGGCCAAGGGCCTGGCCGTCACCCTGCGGACGCTCACCCGGCGTACGCAGACGGTCCAGTACCCCGACGCGCAGCCCGAACTCGCGCCCCGCACCCGCGGCGTGATCGGCCTGTTCGAGGAGAACTGCACGGTCTGCATGCTGTGCGCCCGCGAGTGTCCCGACTGGTGCATCTACATCGACTCCCACAAGGAGACCGTCCCCCCGGCCGCGCCGGGCGGGCGCGAGCGCAGCCGCAACGTCCTCGACCGGTTCGCGATCGACTTCGCGCTGTGCATGTACTGCGGCATCTGTATCGAGGTGTGTCCGTTCGACGCCCTCTTCTGGTCGCCGGAGTTCGAGTACGCCGAGACGGACATCCGCGACCTCACCCACGAACGGGACCGGCTCCGCGAGTGGATGTGGACGGTTCCCGAGCCGCCCGCGCTCGACCCGGCGGCGGAGGAGCCGAAGGAGGTCGCGGCGGCCCGCAAGACGGCCGAGAAGATGGCGGCCGCACAAGCAGCACAGGAAGCAGCAGCACAGGAAGCAGCAGCACAGGAAGCGAAGGAGGACGGAGCATGAGCCCCCACGGCGTCGCACTCGCCTCGGGCACGCACGGCTTCCTCTCGCCCACCGGCGTCGAGGTCGCCTTCCTCCTCGTCGGCCTCGTCACGCTCGGCGCCGCCGTGCTGACCGTCACCACCCGGCAGCTGGTGCACGCCGCGCTGTGGCTGGTCGTGGCGCTCGGCGGGCTGGCCGTGGAGTACCTGCTGCTGACGGCCGAGTTCGTGGCCTGGGTGCAGGTGCTGATCTACGTCGGTTCGGTGGTCGTCCTGCTGCTGTTCGGGCTGATGCTGACAAAGGCGCCCATCGGCCGCTCGCCGGACGCGGACTCCGGCAACCGGCCGGTGGCGATCGCGGTCGCCGGCGCCGCCGGCGTCGCGCTGGTCTGGGTCGTCGTGGACGCCTTCCGGAGGACGTGGATCGACGTCCGCGGACCGGTCCAGGGCTCGACCGAGGTCTCCGGCGAGATGCTCTTCCGCTACTGGGTGCTGCCCTTCGAGGCGCTCTCCGTCCTCCTGCTCGCCGCGCTCGTCGGCGCGATCGTGCTGTCCCGGCGCGGCAAGGACGACGAGACGGCCGACGGAAAGCGGAACGAGAAGCGGAACGGGAAGAAGAAGGAGGCCGCAGGCTGATGCACCTCGTCTACCCCGCGGTCCTGGCCGCCCTCCTCTTCTGCACCGGCCTCTACGGCGTCCTCGCCCGGCGCAACGCCATCCTGGTGCTGATGTCCGTCGAGCTGATGCTCAACGCGGTCAACCTCAACCTCGTCGCCTTCGACGTCTGGCTGCGCGACGAGCTGCACGCCGGGCAGGCGCTCACCCTGTTCACCATCGCCATCGCCGCCGCCGAGATCGGCATCGGCCTGGCCATCGTCCTGCTCGTCCACCGCAACCGCGGCACCGCCGACCTCGACCGGCTCCGCGACCTCCGCGAGGACGCCACCGATCCCCGAACCGCGGACGCCACCGACCGCGAGCAGAAGGCCGAGGCCGCCTCGTGACGACCACGACCACCGCCGCCCTCGTCCCGCTGCTGCCGTTCCTCGGTGCCCTCGGCGGCATCCTGGCCGGCCGCCGCGCGCCCGGACTCGTCCGGCCGCTCGCCCTCCTGCCGACCGCCGTCGCCGCCGTACTCGCCGTCGTCGTCGCCTGGCGGCAGGGCGGCGACCGGCCGCTCGACGCGTCGACGCGGCTCACCCCGACCGGCTCCGTCCCCATCGACCTGGCCCTGCATCTGGACGGCTTCGCCGTCCTCGTCGCCGTGCTCGTCGGGGTCGTGGCCACCTGCGTCCAGCTCTACTCGACGGCCTACCTGCGCGACGACCCGCGCTACCCCTCCTACGCCGCGCTGGTCTCCCTCTTCACCTCCGCGATGCTCCTCGTCGTCTACTCGGGCGACCTGATGGTGCTGCTGGTCGGCTGGGAGGTCATGGGCATCTGCTCGTACTTCCTCGTCGGCCACTACTGGGAGACCGAGGCCGCCCGCGCCGCCTCCCTCAAGGCGTTCCTGGTCACCAAGCTCGGCGACGTCCCCTTCCTGATCGGCGTGTTCGCGCTCGCCGACGACGCCGGGACGTTCCGCGTCGACGGCATCGTGCGCACCGCCGCCTCCGGGGACCTCTCCCACCCCACGCTCACGGCGTTGCTGCTGCTCGCCGGAGTGGCGGGCAAGTCCGCCCAGTTCCCGCTGCACACGTGGCTGCCCGACGCGATGGCCGGCCCCACGCCGGTGTCCGCGCTGATCCACGCCGCGACGATGGTCGCGGCCGGTGTCTACCTCGTCGCCCGGCTCCTCCCCGTCTTCGCCGCCTCCACCGCGGCCCTCGCGGTACTCGCCGTGATGGCGGCGGTCACCATGGTCGGCTCGGCCCTCGCCGCGCTCGCGCAGGACGACATCAAACGCGTCCTGGCCTACTCGACCGTCGGCCAGCTCGGCTACATGACCGGCGCCCTGGCCGTCGGCGACCGCGGCGCCGCCGTCTTCCACCTCGTCTCGCACGGTGCGTTCAAGGCCCTCCTCTTCCTCGGGGCGGGCGTGGTCATCCACGCCGCCGGCACCAACTCGCTGGCCGCCACGGCCCGCATGGGCGGCCTCGCCCGGCGCGTCCCGGACGCGTTCTGGACGATGACCGTCGCCCTCCTCGCGCTCGCCGCGATCCCGCCCTTCAGCGGCTTCTTCTCCAAGGAGGCCGTGCTCGGCGCCGCCGAGCACGCCGCCCACGGTGAGGCGGACGGCATTCCGGGCGCGGTCGGCTGGACGGTGCTGGTCGCCGGCCTGCTCACCGCCCTGCTCACCGCCGCCTACGCCACCCGCCTGTGGCTGCTCGCCTTCCGGGGCAGCGGCCAGGAGGCCGCCGACCACGGCCGGCAGCCCGCCGCCATGACGGCCGTCCTGTGGGTGCTGTTCGTCCCCACCGTGGCGCTCGGTCTCGCCGCCTGGAAGCTCCCCGACTGGTTCGACGGCGGCTCCCTGACGCCCACGCTCACCACCTCCCTCCTCTCCACCGGCTGCGCGCTCGCCGGCGTGCTCGTCGTCACCGCGGCCTGGCGCCGCACCGCCGCGCTCGCCGCCCGTACCCCCCTCGGCGCGGTGGCCGCCGACCCGGAGGAGGCCCCGGCCGTCTCCGAGGAGGAGGCCATCGCCACCCACGAGGCCGCGTACGGCAGCGTCGCCGGCGCCCGGGACCCCGCCGACCCCGGCCGGCTCCTCCTCGGCCCGCTGCACCGGCACGCCGCCGCCGGCTTCCACCTGGACGCCGTCGTCCACGCGGTGGCCGTCCGCCCGGCGCGCGGTGCCGCCCGCCTCGCCCGCTTCCTCGACCGCGAGGTCGTCGAGACCTACGTGCGCGGCGCGGCGTCCGCCCCCGGCCTGCTGGGCGCCGCCGTCCGCCGGGCCCAGACCGGCAACACCCAGACCTACCTGAGCGTCCTGTTCGCGGGCTCCGTCGTCCTGGCCGTCGCCGCCGTCCTCGTCGCCTCCGGAGCCTGACCGTGAGCCATTCCGTTCTCCAGATCCTCCTCCTCGCGATCGTCGGCCTGCCCCTCGTCGGAGCCGTCGCCGCCCTGCTGCCGGCCCCGCCCGGCCTGAAGGGGCGGAGCCCCGAACAGGCCGTCCTGCGGCACGGCGTCACCGTCACAGGCGCCGTGCTCGCGCTCACCGTCGCCCTGGCCGCGGGCTTCGACCGCGACGACCCGGCCGCCATGCAGGCCACCACCGACGTGAGCTGGATCCCGGCCCTCGGCATCCGGTTCCACCTCGGCGTGGACGGCGTCTCGCTCCCCCTCCTCGTCCTGACCTCGCTCCTCACCTTCCTCTGCGCGCTGTACAGCTACTTCCGAAGGCCCGATGGCCCGTCCGCCAAAGCCTTCGTCGCGCTGCTGCTGCTCCTGGAGGCCGGCACCCTCGCCTCGTTCGCCGTCCTCGACCTCGTGCTGTTCTTCCTCGCGTTCGAGACGGTGCTCGTCCCGATGTACTTCCTCATCGCCCGCTGGGGTGGCGAGGGACGGGAGCGCGGCGCCTGGCGCTTCGTCCTCTACACCCTGCTCGGGTCCGTGGTCATGCTGCTCGGTCTCCTCCTCGTCGGCATCAAGGGCGGCACCTTCGACATGGTGGCACTCGCCACTGACAACGGGTCGGGTCTGAGCCATTCCACGCAGGTCATCGCGGTGTTGGCGATCGGCGCGGGGCTCGCCGTGAAGGCGCCGATGTTCCCGCTGCACAGCTGGCTGCCCGACGCGCACACCGCCGCGCCGACCGTCGGCTCGGTGCTCCTCGCGGGCGTCCTGCTGAAGATGGGCACCTACGGCCTCGTCCGCATCGTGCTTCCCATGGCCCCCGACGGCGCCCACACGTTCGCGCCGTACCTCGCCGCGTTCGCCGCCGTCGGCATCGTCTACGGCTCGCTGGTCTGCCTCGCGCTGGCCCGCCGGGGATCCGGCGGCGACCTGAAGCGGCTGATCGCCTACAGCTCCGTCGGCCACATGGGCTTCGTGCTCCTGGGTATCTCCACCCTCACGCCCACCGGCGTGAACGCGGCCCTCTTCGCCAACGTCGCTCACGGCCTCATCACCGGCCTCCTCTTCTTCCTCGTCGGCGGCATCAAGGACCGCTACGGCACCACCGACCTCGATCGCCTCTCCGGGCCCACCGGCGCGGCGCTCTACGGCCGGGCGCCACGCCTCGGCGGCCTGCTCGCCTTCGGCGCCGTCGCCTCCCTCGGACTGCCCGGACTGGCCGGATTCTGGGGCGAGATGCTCGCGATGTTCGCCTCCTTCCGGCCCGCCGACGGCCTCAGCCGCCCCGCGTACCTCACCTTCATGGCCCTGGCCGGCCTCGGCACCCTGCTGACCGCCGCCTACCTGCTGGTCGTCGTCCGCCGCGTCTGCATGGGCGGCAACGGCGGGCAGCAGCCGGTGGCGACGGAGGCCGGCCCGGCGCTCGCGGACGTCCGCCCGTACGAGTTCGCCGCCTGGACGCCGCTCGTCGTCCTCACCGTCCTCGCCGGGCTCTGGCCCGCGGCCCTCGTGGGCCTCACCGATCCGGCCGTCCAGCAGCTCCTCGGAGGAGGCAACTGATGGTGCTCCTCGCCGACTCCGCCGACCCCGCGGCCGGCTCCCTCGTCCAGTCCGTCGACTGGCTGGCGGTCGCGCCGCCCCTGATCGCCGCCGTGGCCGCGCTCGCCGTCCTCGTCGCCGACCTCTTCCTGCCCGCCGAGCGGAAGCACATCCTCGGCGGCATCACCGTCGGCGGCCTGCTGCTGGCCGGGCTGGCACTCATCCCGCTGCACGGCGACAACCGCAGCACCTTCTGCCTCACCGGCGGCAGCCACACCTGTAGTTACGAGGCCGACCGCTTCACGCTCGTCATCCAGCTGCTGGTGCTCGGCGGCGCGCTGCTGACCGCCCTGCTCTCCGCCGCCACCGTGCGCGAACAGGAACTGCCCGCCGGCGAGTACTGGTTCCTGCTGCTCTCCTCCGCCGCCGGCGCCGCCCTGCTGCCCGCCTCGCGCGACCTCGCCACCCTCGTCGTCGCCCTGGAGGTCGCCTCGCTGCCCGCGTTCGCCCTCGTCGGCCTGCGCCGCGGTGACCGGCGCTCCTCGGAAGCGGCGCTGAAGTTCTTCCTCTCCTCGGTCACCGCCACCGCGGTCACGCTGCTCGGCGTCAGCTTCGTCTACGCGGCCACCGGCACGCTGCACCTCACCGACGTCGCCCACAGCCTCACCGACGTCGACCCGCGGCTGGCCGTCCTGGCCCGCACCGGCGTGGTGCTGACCCTCGTCGGGTTCGCGTTCAAGACGGCCGCGGTCCCCTTCCACTTCTGGGTGCCGGACGCGTACGCCGGCGCGCCGCTGCCCGTCGCCGGCTACCTCTCCGTCGTCGGCAAGGCCGTCGGGTTCACCGGTATCGCGCTCGTGACGGTCGTCGCGTTCCCGTCGTACTCCGACGTCTGGGGGCCGGCCCTGGCGGTGCTCGCCGCCCTCACCATGACGGTGGGCAACGTCGCCGCCCTGCGCCAGCGCCCGGACCGGCGGCTCAGTGCCGTACGACTGCTCGCGTGGTCCTCGGTCGGGCAGGCGGGCTACCTGCTGGTACCGCTGGCCGCCGCCGGGTACGGGAGCGACCCGGGGTACGCCGTCGGGGCCACCGTCGCCTACGCCCTGATGTACGCGGCCGTGAACCTCGGCGCGTTCGCGGTCGCCGTCCTCGTCGGCCGCACCGCGACGCACCACCGGGTTGACGACTACCGCGGCCTGTACGCCCGGAGCCCGTTCGCGGCGCTCGCCCTGGCCTTCTTCCTGCTCTGCCTGGCGGGGCTGCCGCCGGGCGTCATCGGGCTGTTCGCCAAGGTCACCGTCTTCTCGGCGGCGGTCGACGCGGGACTGGGCTGGCTGGCGGCGATCATGGCCGTCAACGTCGTCATCGCCCTGTACTACTACCTCCAGTGGACGGCCTTCCTCTTCCGCCCGGCGGCGGAGGGGGAGACGACGGCCGAGGCGGGAGCGCCTGCCGCGACGGGCGCGAATACCGGGACGGGCGCCGGCCCAGTGACGGGTGCGGACGCCGGGACGGGCGCCGGCACCGGGACGGGCGTGAGCACCGTGACGGGCGTGAGTGCGGACGTGCTGAAGGCCCGCATGCCCGTCTCCCTGGGAGTGGCGATCGGCCTGGCCGCGGCGGCCGGCCTCGTGCTCTCGGGCGCGCCGCAGCTGGTGCTGCGGTACGCGTCGGAGGCGCTGCTGTAAGGGCTGCGCGCGGGCGCCGGAGCGCCTCCGGAACGCTCTCCGGGGCGCCCCTGACAGGG
>NZ_JBPQTX010000316.1:0-7903 GCF_051386555.1 Streptomyces sp. URMC 126 | reverse complement strand
CCGGGCCGGCGGGCTGGACACCGCGCGGACCGGCTCCTGGGTCTGGGCGATCTCCCTCGGCAGCGGCCTCACCTGCCGGGCGGGTCAGGCGACGTCGTAGAAGTCCGGGCCGTCGAGGTAGCGGACGGTGGCGAGGTCGCGCCGCACGGTCTCCAGGACGTCGTGGCGCAGCTCGACCAGCAGGGGGTAGGTGAGGTCGTTCACGGTCGGCTCGATACGCTCGCCGGGGCGGACGAACTCCCTCACGCCTTCGAAGCTTTCGAGCTTCTTCAGCTCCTCCAGCCGCCGGTAGCCCTTCAGGGTGCCCGCGACCGGGGAGATCATCGGCGCGCCGGCGAAGAAGCGCCGTACCCGGTAGCGGTCCTCGCAGCGGGCGAGGAAGCGGTCGGGGTCGGTGTAGGCGTCGACGGTCCAGTTCAGCTGGGACTCGCCGATGGACGCGTGCGCGTAGTGCGCGAGGTTCCCGCCGCCCATGCGCGCCGCGACCTCGACCACGCAGGGTCCGTCGGGGACCATCCTGACCTGGGCGTGGGCCGGGCCGTGGCGGATGCCGAGGGCGTCCAGCAGTTGCTCGCAGTAGCGGACGACCCGTTCGGTCTCCTCTCCCTCGTACGGCAGGAGCAGCATGCCGTCGCAGAGGTCGAGGACGCCGTTGGCGGTGATGTGGGTGGAGGTCCAGATGTCGCAGACGTGGTGCCGCCCGTCCCTGCTGACCATGTTGACCGCGTACTCGGTGCCGGCCAGATACTCCTGGGCGAGGACGGTGTCGTTCCGCTGGCCGAAGACGTTCTCGGTGCCGACGAGGGAGCGGTAGGCGCGCACCGCCTCGTCGGGGGTGTCGCAGTAGTGCACCCCGTCGCTGCCGGCGCTGCCGACCGGTTTCACGACGATCTTCGTGTTCAGTTCACCGTGCCAGGCCGCCAGTTCGTCCGCGTCCGTGACGAGGAGCTGGCGCGCGGTCCGCAGCCCGGCGGCCGCGATCTTCTCGGCCATGGCGAACTTGTCGCGCCGGGCTTCGCTGCCCGCCGTCCCGTTCGTCGGCAGCCGCAGCCGCTCGCTGAGCAGGTCCGCGAAGGGGACGCCGTACTCGCTGTCCGGGACGACCGCGAGGGGCCGGTAGCGGGAGAGCTCCCGGAGGGTCTCCTCCAGGTCGCCGCGGTGGACGATCTCGGCCGCGCAGCCGGCCGGCTCGACCGAGCGGTAGAGCTGGGGGCGCACGGGTGTGCTCTGTACGTGGACGCACGCGTATCCGGCGTTCCGGAACGCGGCGACGAGGCCGCCGGACAGGTCGGTGGGGCTGGCATCGACGAGTGCGACGTAGCCGTTCTGCGTCATCTCTCTCCTCTGGGGGGCTGTCGTCTGTCGGCCTGCGGCGCCCGGGCGGCCGGGCGCAGCCAGGCGGCCGCGTGCGGTGGGAGCGGGCCGCCGGCGGTCTCCGGTTCGCTCGACAGCAGGACGGTGTGTCCGGCCGGCAGGGGTGCCGGGCGGGCCGAGAAGTTCACCGCGCAGACGACGTCCTCGCGCCGGAAGGCGAGGACGTCCTCCGGCGTGCCGTCCGCGGCCGTGAGCCAGGCGAAGGCGCCGTCCCGCAGGCCGGGGAGCGTCCTGCGCAGGCGGATGGCCCGGCGGTACAGGCGGAGTACGGAGCCGGGGTCCCGTTCCTGGGCCGCGACCGTGCGGTCCGCCCAGTCGTCCGGCTGCGGCAGCCAGGTGTCCCGCCCGGGGCGGGTGAAGCCGTACGGCGGCGCGTCGCCGGACCACGGCAGGGGGACGCGGCAGCCGTCACGGCCGGGGTCGGCGCCGCCCGAGCGCAGGTACACCGGGTCGCGCCGGACGGCCGGCGGCAGGTCCTCGACCTCCGGCAGGCCGAGTTCCTCGCCCTGGTAGAGGTGGACGGAGCCGGGGAGGGCGAGGGTGAGCAGGGCGGCGGCGCGCGCCCGCCGGGTGCCGAGGACCGGGTCGGTGGGGACGCCGGCGGTGACGGTGGCGAAGTCGAACGACGTGTCCCGTCTGCCGTACCGGGTGACGGTCCTGGTGACGTCGTGGTTGCCGAGCACCCAGCTCGCCGGGGCGCCGGTCCGCGCGGCGAGGGTCAGCGCGCCGTCCACGGCGGCGCGGATCCCGGCCCGCGTCCAGGGGCTCTTGAGGAGGGCGAAGGTGAAGGCCGTGTGCAGTTCGTCGGGGCGAAGGTAGCGGGCGAGGCGGTCGCCGTCCTCGATCCAGAGTTCGCCGAGGAGGATCCGGTCGCCCGGGAAGGAGCCGCCGGGGCGGGGAGCGGCCGGGCGGCGGCTCCCCGAGGGGGAGCCGGCCGGGTGGGAGCCCTCCGCATGGCAGCCGTCCCCGTAGGAGTCGGCCACCCGCCGCCACGACCGGTAGACGGCGTGGACGTCCTCGCGGTCGACGTACGGGTGGGTCCCCGCCGGCCGGCCCGGCCCGGTGGGCGCCACGAGGTCCGGCAGGTCCGCGTCCTTGGCCAGCAGGTTGGCCGAGTCGACGCGGATCCCGGCGACGCCGCGGTCGAACCAGAAGCGCAGGACGGAGGTGAACTCCTCGCGCACGGCCGGGTGGTCCCAGTTCACGTCCGGCTGCCCGGGGCTGAACAGGTGGAGGTACCACTCCCCCGGCCGCCCGTCGGCGTCCGTCGTCCTGGTCCAGGCGGGGCCGCCGAACTCGGAGCGCCAGTTGTTCGGGGGCTCGGCGCCGTCCTCCCCGCGCCCGGGCCGGAAGTGGAAGAGGCGCCGCTCCGGGCTGCCCGGGGGTGCGGCCAGCGCGGCCCGGAACAGCGGGTGTTCACGGGACAGGTGGTTGGGGACGACGTCCAGGATCACGCGGAGGCCGAGGTCCCGGGCCTCGCCGATCAGCAGCTCCGCTTCCTCCAGGGTGCCGAAGAGCGGGTCGACGGACCGGTGGTCGGCGACGTCGTAGCCGCCGTCGGCCATCGGCGAGCGGTACCACGGGGTGATCCAGAGGGCGTCGGCGCCGAGTTCGGCCACGTACGGGAGCCTGGCCCGCAGTCCGGCGAGGTCTCCCGTCCCGTCGCCGTCGCCGTCGGCGAAGCTGCGCGGGTAGACCTGGTAGACCACCGCGTCGCGCCACCAGGCGCGCGGGGCCGCCGGGGAGGGTTCCGCCGGGGTCACGGGCGCCGCCCTCCGTCGTCCAGGGTCCGTACGACGCGCGCGGGGTTGCCGACGGCGACGACGCCGGGCGGCAGGTCCTTGGTCACGACACTGCCGGCGCCGACGATGGTGTCGGCGCCGATCGTCACGCCCGGCAGGACGATCACTCCGCCGCCGAGCCAGGCGCCGTCCTCGACGACGATGGGCCGGGCGCTCTCCCACATGCCGTGCCGCAGGGCGGGGTCGTGCGCGTGGTCGGCGGTGTAGAGCTGGCAGCGGGGGCCCATCCGGACGTCCGAGCCGATGGTGATGGGCGCGCAGTCGAGGAGCACGGCGTCGAAATTGATCCGGGACCGGTCCCCGAGGGTGATGAAGAAGCCGAATTCGCAGAGGAATCGCGGGACCACGCGCACGTCCGCCCCGACGGAGCCCAGCAGATCCGGCAGGATCCGGTTTCTCCCGGCCTGGTCCGCCAGCGCGGTGGCGTTGAACCGGTCCAGGAGTTCCTCGCACCGTTTGCGGTACGGGCGGAGGACGGGGTCGTTGGCCGGATAGGGCTCTCCGGCCGCCATCCGGTTCCTCATCTCCTCGAATTCCACTTGTCTCACTCGCCTTTGACGCCGATCACCATGGACTCGGGCCCGGCGAGGTGTTCGACCCGCGTCTCCCGGAATCCGCACTCGCGCAGCCAGGCGGTGCAGTCGGCGCCCGTGTAGTCGAATCCCTCGGGCACCTCCATGTGCATGATGAGGCTGAGGATCAGGCCGATGGCATTGTTCCGGCGTTCGTCGTCGATGAGCGTCTCGTAGATCAGCACCGCGCCGCCGGGCGGCAGGGCCTCGTACGCCTTGCGCAGCAGGACCTTCTTCTCCGCCAGGCCCCAGTTGTGCAGGACGTGGCCGAGGACGAGGACGTCGGCGCCGGGCAGGTCGTCGTGGAAGAAGTCGCCCGCGCGGAACTCGGTCCGGTCTTCCAGGCCGTGCCGCCGCGTGTAGTCGAGGAAGCCCTCGCGGGCGGGCGGCAGGTCGAAGCCGGTGGCGGTGAGGTGGGGGTGGCGGAGCAGCACCCGGACGGGCAGCGCGCCTTCGGCGCAGCCGATGTCGGCGAGCGTCCGGTAGCGCTGCCAGGGGAAGCGCTCGGCGATGGCGTGCGCGGAGTCGAGGCTGAGGGCCGTCATGTCGCGCTGGAAGACGCGCACCTGCTCGGACGTGCGGTAGAGGGACGCGTAGTAGTCGCGGCCGGTCGACGCGCCGTTGAGCGCCCGGCCGGTGCGCAGGACCCCGGTGAGTTCGTCGGCCATGCCGGCGCTGCGCGCCAGGAAGCCGCCGCCGAGGTAGGCCTCCTCCGCGCCGGGGTCCAGGTAGGCCGCGGCGGCCGGGGAGTTCGCGTACCGCTCGCCGTGCCGGTCGAGCAGCCCGAGCGCCGTGAGGGCGTCGAAGAAGTCCGGTGCGACGCGGGGGTGGACCCCGGTGCGCCCGGCCAGTTCGGCGGCCGTGAGGGGCCCGGGGACGAGTTCCCGGAACACGCCGAGTTCGAGGGCGCTCAGCAGGGTCTTGGTCTTCCAGTGGGCCCACATCAGGTCGACGACCGGCTGGGCTGACGTCGTGTCCATCATCATCTCCCCTCACCGCCGACCGGGGGCCGGGATGGTGCTCCCGGCCCCCGGTCGACTCTGCCTGCCGGTGGATCAGCGGTGGCGGTGGAGCAGGATGGAACGGGCCTCGACGGGCTTGGCTGCGAGCTCGATCTTCTTCATGAGGATCTCCTTCTCTTCTGGTGACGGATCGATCGGGCGGCCCGGTTTTCGCGTTCTTCCGTGCCGCTTACGGGAATTACTCTGCCGTCCGCGCGTCAGGCGGCAAAGTCACGGGATTCCGGGACCGGTTCCGCTCGCGGACCGGTGTACTGCGCCGCGCACAGGGCCAGCATCATGAGGTGCACGCGGGTGGTGGCGCCGGTCTTGCCGCGGATGCGCCGCAGATAGGTGTCGACGGTATGGACGCTCAGGCCCATGCGGCGGGCGATCCGGTAATAGGTGTGGCCTTCCGCCAGGTGCACGAGAACTTCGCGCTCCCGTCGCGACAGCAGGGAAACCGATTCCTGGACTTTCTCGATCACAACGTCACCTCACGTTCGTCTTGCGCACCGAAAACGTCATGCGCGCGGAGAGTTTCTTTCGCACCGGGAGCGAGCAGTCGGGGCCGGGTGAAGTCCACCGCCGGCAGGCCGGACACCACGAGGTCGGCGGCCGTGTGGTCGAGGTCGCGGGTCAGGGCGGTGGGAACCGCCACGACCGTCATGCCGGCGGCCCGGGCGGCCGTGACGCCGGTGAGCGAGTCCTCGACGGCCACACACCGGGCCGGCGCCGCGCCCAGGGCGGCCGCCGCCGCCAGGTACGCGTCGGGCGCCGGCTTGCGGCGGGGCACGTCGTCGCCGGTGACGACGGCGTCGACGTACCGGTCGAGTCCGTAGTGGCGGAGCCACCGGCGTACCCAGGGGCCGTCCGACGAGGACGCCACGCCCAGGCGCAGCCCGGCGGCGCGGGCCTGTTCCAGGACGTGGGGCAGGCCCGGCAGCAGGCGGACGTGGTCGGGGGTCATGAACACGTCCCAGTGGGCCGCCAGCCGGCGCCGCAGCAGGGCGTCGTCCGGCGCCCCGCCGCCGTACCGGTCGCGCAGCCGGGCGAACAGCCGGGGGTAGCCCTCGGGCCGCCCGCAGACCTCGCGGGCCCACAGCGCGCGCGGCAGCGGGACCCCGTACTCGGCGAACAGGGCCTCGCACGCGAGGAAGTCGGGGCGGACGGAGTCCACCAGGGTGCCGTCGAGGTCGAAGATCACGGCGTCGTGGCGCACAGGGCACCGCCTTTCGGGAGGTGGACGGGGCCGGTCACCCGCGGCGCAGCCGGACGGTCACCGGCCGGTGGTCGGAGGCGGGCGGGCGGCCGTCGCGCGGCGCGGGCCACGGGTCGGGGGCCGCGTAGCCCGCCAGCCGGGGCACGAGCGAGGGGGACAGCAGGAGGACGTCGATGCGGCGCTCCCCCTCCGCCGGCGGGACGGTGCCGAACGTCGGCGAGCGGTCGCCGAGGTGGGCGCCGGCGTCGACGAGCAGGGGGTCGGCGGGGTCGCCGAGGAGCGTCCGCAGCGGGGCGCGGTCGGAGCGGCCGGTGCCGTCGAGTAGGTGGTCGGCCCGGCGGTGGACCGGGACGCGGCTCCAGTCGGGCTCCGGGTCGCCGGGCGGCAGGCTGTTGGCGTCCAGGCCGGCGACCAGCGGCGGCAGCGCCGGGTCCGCGTAGTGGCGCAGGTGGTCGGCCTCGATCCGGCGGCCGGTCGGGCTGAACGGGTCGAGGTGGGCGACGAGGACGCGCAGCGGCGTGCTCCAGCCGGGGAGCCGGAGGGTGACCAGGCCGTGGCCGTGCCAGTGCGCCAGCTCGGGGCCGGGGTGCTCGCGGTCGACGCACGCGATGTCGCGCTGCCAGAAGACGGCCTGGTGGCAGCCGGTCTTGGCGGGGAACAGCGTGCCGTCCATGCCGAAGGCGGCCTTGGCGTCCTCGAACAGCCGGCCGCCGTCGCGGTGCCAGCCCCAGCCCTCCGTGGTGAGCAGGACGCGCGGGCGGAGGGCGGCGACCAGCGCGCACTGGGCGTGCCACCGCTCGTCGCGGCCGTGCAGCCGCTCGATGCCCGCCTCGTACAGGTTCCAGAACATCAGCGTGTCGGTTCCGGCCGGGCCGGGTCCCGCGGGGTGGGTGGCGGTCATTTGACACCGACCACCATCGAGTGGGGGCCGTCCAGGCGCTCCTCGTAGGTGTCGCGGAAGCCGGTGCGGCGCAGCCACTCGCGGCACTGGGCGCCGGTGCAGCCGGAGCCGCCGGGCCGTTCGGCGTGCGCCATGAGGCTGAGGAGGAGGGCGGTGCCGTCGCCGGGGGGCTCCTCGGTGACGAACGCCTCGTAGACGAGGACGGCGCCGCCGGGCGGGAGGGCCGCGTACGCCTTCTCCAGCAGCCGCAGCCGCTCCTCCTCGGTCCAGTCGCGCAGGATGTGCCCGAGCACGACGACGTCCCCCCAGGGGAGCGGGTCGCTGAAGAAGTCGCCCGGCCAGAACGCGGCGCGGTCGGCCACTCCGAGGCGGGCGACGTAGCGTTCGAACCCTTCGCGGGCGGGCGGCAGGTCGAAGCCGACGGCGGTGAGGTGGCGGTGGCGGAGCAGCAGCCGGCCGGGCAGCGCGCCCTCCGCGCAGCCGACGTCGACCAGGCTGTCGTAGCGGTGCCAGGGGAACCGCTCGGCGATGGCCCGGGCCGGGCCGGTGCTGAGCGCGGTCATCGACCGCTGGAAGGCGCGGGCGGAGCCCGCCGTGGCGTACGTCCCCGCGTAGAAGTCGCGCCCGTCGCGCGCGCCGCCGGGCGCCTTGCCGGTGCGCAGGACGCCGACCAGGTCGTCGGCGGCGCCGGCGCACTCGGCGAGGAAGGCGTCGCCGAGGTAGTCGGCGGGTTTGCCGGCGTCCAGGTACTCGGCGGCCTCGGGGGTGTCGGCGTAGCCGCCGCCGGTGCGGCGCAGCAGGCCGAGCGCGACGAGGGTGTCGAGGAAGTCGGCGGCCGGGCGGGGGTGCAGGCCGAGCCGGTCGCGCAGGGCGGCGGCGGGCAGCGGGGCCGCGGCGAGCGCGGTGAACACGCCCAGTTCGACGGCGGCGGCCACGGTCTTGGTCTTCCAGCGCGCCCAGAGGAAGTCGGTGACGGGCTGCGGGGAAATCACGGGAGCCTCCGGTTCTCCGGTGCGGGTGGGGTGGGCTTCGGC
>NZ_JBPQTX010000315.1:0-7911 GCF_051386555.1 Streptomyces sp. URMC 126 | reverse complement strand
GGGGAGCCCTTATGCCCTTAGGGGGTGTCCGTCGGAATGTCGGAATGTCCCCTAATGGCCTGCCGGGGTGGGGGCGCGGGCCGTGGGCCTCGGGGAGTGACCGCAGGAGGGCCTTTGGGCGGGGCGGCAGGGCATCGCCTCCCGTCTCCGGTTTCCCGTCTCGCCTCTCGCCTCTCGTCTGTCACCTTCGTGCGTAGTCGGGCAGGAGCTCCCAGATGTTGAGGTCGGACCGGAAGAGGTACTGAGGACGTTCCTTGATCGCGGTGGTACGGAAGGGGCGGCCCTCGTCGTCGACGCGCAGAACGCCGTGCCGGTCGCCGCTGCTCCACTCCAGCTCCAGGTACCACTGCACGTCATGGCCGGTGGTGTGCGCGACCACGTCGAGGACCTGGGGATCCGTCGCGGAGGTCTTGTAAGGAAAGTCCGTCGCCGGGATCCGGATGTCTCCCTGCCGGCCGGCCACCGGCCGGGCGATCGGGCTGTCGCGGTCCAGGTCGATGTCGAGCGTGGCCGGCGTGACACCGCTGCCGCAGCCGTCCGCCATCACATAGGCGGACCAGTCCAGGGGCGCCGCCCGGCCCACCACCCGTACGTGGAGCGCGCGCAGCACGACCGCCTGTCGGGACGTGCCCTGGACGGCCAGTTCGAGCTGCAACCGCCCGCCGGGTACCGCGCGCAGCGCGCTCACCCAGCCGCGTGCGTTCACCCCGGCCGGAGGCGGGGGCACTTCGGCCGGGGTACGGCCCGTCACGAACACCTGATCACAACTGTCGATCATGGTGTAAGGGCGGGTGCTCACGGTCAGGGGCGGCCCGGAGCGCGTGTCAGGGGCGGGCTCGTCGGCCGGTGCGGACGTCGCTCCGGGGAACGCCGGTTCGTGCGCGGTGTCCGGCGGGTTGCCCTGCGGGCGGTTCGGTGCGTGCGTGCCGCCCGGGAAGGAGGGGGTGGACGGGACGGCCGGAGCGCCCGGACCGGGCTGCCCGGTGAGGCTCGGAACCGGTGCTGTGGGGAGTGAACCGGACGCCCCGGGGCGCCGGTCGGTGGCGAGGGACCGGCCGGCCCTGCTCGTCGGCGACCGTTCGGCGGCACCCGCGTCCGCGGGCGAGTCGGGTTTGGTGGCGGCGTAGCTGGCGACCACGGCCGCCGGGACGACGACGCCCACCGCGGCGGCGAGCAGCGCGCGCCGGACCCGCTTCCGGGTGCCGTACGGGGAGGTGGCCGCCGGTGAGGCGGGCGCCGTTCTCGGGCGACGGGGGCCGATCCCCTTGCGCGTCCGGCCGGAGGCGGAACGTTCCGGCGCCGATGGCGGTAGGGCCTTCGTCCCGTGTGAGGCGGCTGCTGCTCGCGCTTCCGCCCGTTCGTCGGGAACGGTGTCGTCGTTCGGTACGGAGGTGGACGGCGTCTCGGAAACGGCCGGTTTCCGTCCCTCCGGTGACGGGTTCCCAGTCGTCTCCGTGTCCGGCGCGGAAGCCGGCCGGGTGGGCTCCCCGGGGGCCGTCGTCGGTTCGGCGTGCGCTATCGGATTCGGGCCGGTGGTGAGCCGTTCGCCCGGGCGCGTATCGGGAGCGGTCTCCTTCTCAGGGCACCGGTTCGCGTCGGAGGCCCCGCCCGTAGGGGACGGCCCTTCCGGGCCCGAGAGCGAGACCGAATTCGCGTCCGCGTCCGCGTCTGGGGGACGGGTCCCATCGGACTCGGGGCTTCCGGCGACGCCGGACTGCCGGTCGGTACCGGTTCGCCCGCCTCCGTCAGGGCGCCCGGCCGTGGCGCGGCCCGCGCCCGTACCGGTCGCTTCGCGCACGTCGGTCCGCCCGGCAGCGGCCGTCATCCCGCCTGGCTCAGGCGGCCGTTCCTCGCCGGGACCTCCATCCACGGTGGCGGACGTCCGCCGCGCGCCGGAAATCCCACGCTCGGCGGGTATCCCGCCGCCGGTGGCAGCGTGTGTGTCCGCGGCGGGTGCCCCGTCGACGCCCGCCCGGGTGGACGCGGCGGAACGTGTCCCCGGAGAAGGAAGGTCGGCCGCCCCAGGAGCACCATCCGTCCCGGGGCGCTCACCCGGGTGGGGCCGCGTGGCCGCGCCGGTGGTCGTCTGCGCCTTCCGGCGCCGGGCGTCGTCCGCGATGATCCAGCGACGGTGCAGATCGACGAGCTCGTCGGGGCCGGCGCCGCACAGCCGGGCGAAGCGCTCGACAGGGGCGTACTCCGTGGGCACGGCGACGCCATGGCAGTACCGGTGCAGTGTGGACGTGCTCATGTGCAGCCGCTTGGCCAGGACTCCGTAACTACGTCCCGACCGGTCCTTCAGCTCCCGCAGTCGGGCCGCGAACTCGGCTATCCCCTCGGACATACAGGCTCTTCCCGTCCCGGATCCGCGTTCCAGGGCGCGGCATCTCCCCAGGTCGGACTATATGCAGCCGTTCCCGCTTCCCCAAGGACGCGACACGCCTTGCCGCCGGAACGCGCCACGGCACAGGCTGACGACACAGATCGCGGCCCGGACACGACCCGCCGGCCGCGGTCGGAACAGGAGCTGCCGTGCGGATCAGATTCCGCCTCCGTCTCGAACTCGTCGACGCCGTGGCCCTGGGAGTGCTGGTCGCGTCCGTTCTGATGGTCGTGGCGCTTCTGCGCCACTCGTGAGCGCGCCGTTCCCGCACTCCCGGTCCGCGCCGTGACGTCTCGTCGTCGACGGACAAGATCGCCCTCTCTCATGACAGGAGCCCATCATGCGTACCTCGCGTCTCGCCGCTTCCGCCCTTCTCACGGTCGGCGCCCTCGCGCTCGCCGCCGGACAGAGCCAGGCGGCGCCTGCGGTGGCCCGTCCGGCCGCGGCGCCGAAGACGGCCGCGTGTTCCGCGGCGCACACGAAGCTGACCGTGCAGAACGTGACCCGGCCGATCAACCACCAGCTCCTCACCCTCACCAACACCGGTGACACCACGTGCGAGGCGCTGTTCCACCCCTCCCTCGGCTTCGACGACGACCAGTCGGCGACCGCCGTCATAGAGGACAGCAAGCCGCAGGCGGTGGTCACCCTGGCCCCGGGCGAGTCCGCGTACGCCGGGATGGCGCTCTCCGCGGCCGACGGCAGCGCCGACCACGGTCGCTGGGCGCGCGTGGTCCGGGTCTCCCTCTTCGACGGATCGGGTTCCGCCGGGCGGCCCGTGGCGGTCCCGCTGCCTGGCGGTACGTGGATCGACGACTCGGTGTCCGTCACTTACTGGCAGGCGGACCCGGCCGACGCCCTCGTCTGGTGACGCCGACTGCCGGTGGCCGGGGGCGGGGTCAGTTGGCCGGCGCGTCATGCACTCGTCAACCCTGGCCCCGCGCAAGCGATTTGGCCGATAAAAATGCCGTGCGGGTTATTGCCCCCTACAGTTAGCGTCCCCTCGTGGATGAGAGAGAACTACTGGCCCGGGCCGGCGGCCCGGTGACGCGCAGCCGTCTGGTGCGGGAGTTGCGCTCGCTCGGCCTCGCCGAGGGCGACACCGTCATGTTCCATACGAGTCTGTCCGCCCTCGGGTACGTCCCGGGCGGCACGGCCACCGTCATCGACGCGCTGACCGACACCGTGGGCCCGTCCGGCACCCTGATGACGTACTGCGGGTGGAACGACGCGCCGCCCTACGACCTCCCCTCCTGGCCGGAGGAGTGGCAGGCGGCGATGCGGGCCGAGTGCCCGGCCTACGACCCGCTTCTCAGCGAGGCGGACCACAACAACGGCCGCCTCCCGGAGGCCCTCCGGCGCCGGCCGGGCGCCGTGCGCAGCCGGCACCCGGATGTCAGCTTCGCGGCCCTCGGGGCGCGGGCGGAGGCCCTGGTGGCCGACCACCCCTGGGACGACCCCCACGGTCCCGGTAGCCCCTTGGCCCGGCTCACCGCGGTGGGCGGCCGTGTCCTGCTGCTGGGCGCGCCCCTCGACAGCATCACCCTCCTGCACCACGCCGAGGCCCTGGCGGAGGCGCCCGGCAAGCGCTTCGTCGAGTACGAACAGCCGGTCCTCGTCGACGGCGTGCGGACCTGGCGCCGCTTCCGGGACATCGACTCCGAGGAGGGCGCCTTCGACTACGCGCCCGTGGTCCCGGAGGGCGAGTGGCCGTTCGCGGTCATCGCGCGCGACATGCTCGCCGCCGGCCTCGGCGTCCGGGGCACCGTCGGAGCGGCGGAGTGCCACCTCTTCGAGGCGCCGGATGTCGTCCGCTTCGGGGTCCGGTGGATCGAGGAGAAGCTGGGCGGAGCGGGCGGGGGAGGGTGACCTTCCGGGCCGGAGCGCCTTAGGGGGCTCCCCCAGCCGTTCCCCTACCCCCGCTTCCCCCTAGGGGGCTGGTCGTACGTAGGGCATCCCGTAGCCCTGTTCCCCCAGGGGCTGCCCCGGCCGTCGATCGGTGCGGCCGGGGCGCCCTGTGGAGGGACAGTGGGGGAGGCGGATGGTGTCAGCCGCGTTCCGGGTGGTTCCGGCCCAGCCGGAGCTCCTCGTTGAGGCGCAGGGCCTCGTCGAGCCGGTCCTCCAGGCTGATGATGCGGCAGGCGGCCTCGATGGGCGTGCCCTGGTCGACGAGCTCGCGGGCACGGGCCGCGATGCGCAACTGACGCCGCGAGTAGCGGCGGTGGCCGCCTCCCGAACGCAACGGAGTGATCAGCCCCGCTTCGCCCAGGGCTCGGAGGAAGACGGGGGTGGTGCCGAGCATCTCCGCCGCGCGCCCCATCGTGTAGGCGGGGTAATCGTCGTCGTCGAGGTTGTCGGCGGCGTTCGGACGGGCCTCCGGAGCCATGCACACCCTTCGTCGGGCGTCGGAGGGGTGTCGGGCCTGTGCGTGCCCGGCCCCACGGGTGGGTTGCCGCCGGCCGCCCGGTGTACGGGTGCGGTCGGCCGCCGTCTTCTCGGCAAACGCGCCTGCCGACCGGGCTCGGGCCACGCGCGGACCCTGTCGAACCGAGGTCCGGGAGGCATGTCTGTCGTGGCCACGATAGCTTTCGGCGGGCGCCCGAGCGAGGTGATGGGGTGCTGGGGCACCTGGGAGCGGCGACCGCCGGCCCGGATGCCCGACTCCGACCGCGGGACCGCCGGTGCGGCCGACGCACATTTCTGTCGCCGCCGTTGCAGAATTTGAGAAACGTCGGTGTGGGCTTATCCGCGTCATTCGGAACGGAATGAAAATTGTCTCCCGCAGGGCGGGCCCGGCCGTGCTACCGTCGTTGTCAGTTGCAGTTGTGGTTCCCGAAAACCATGCGCACTCCCCGGCTTTCCTGCCGGATGAGGTGCGCGGTGTGAACGGGTCTCTCCGTATGGGGAAATCATCGCGGCGACGCGAGGCCCGCGCGGTGCGGGTCCAGAGCATTCCCCCGAGGGAGAAAATTATGGCCACCGGTGTTGTCAAGTGGTTCAACGCGGAAAAGGGCTTCGGCTTCATCGAGCAGGACGGTGGCGGCGCTGACGTCTTCGCCCACTACTCGAACATCGCCACCCAGGGCTTCCGCGAGCTGCAGGAGGGTCAGAAGGTCTCCTTCGACGTGACCCAGGGCCAGAAGGGCCCGCAGGCCGAGAACATCGTTCCCGCCTGATCGAGCACTCGCGACGCCGGGTCCCGCATCATCCGATGCGGGGCCCGGCGTTTGTGTTTTCCCGGACGCTTTCCGTGGTTCGCTGATCGACGACGGTGTGCGTCATGCCACCGTTCGCCGGCCGGGTATTCGGCGGGAGGGGGAGGTGGGCCGGGACCCGGAAATGGCGGTGTCGGTCAATCCGTCCGCCCCGCGCTTGCGGAGGAGGGTATCCGCTGGATTCGGGACACTTTTTCGTGCGGTGCTGCCGTGTCCTGGTGATTCCGGCCGTTTTTTGTCGTTCCCCGGCTTCTCAGGGCATTCCTCGTCCTCCCGGCTCCCTCCTGGTCCCTCTCCCGACCCCTCGCCTTCGCCGGCCCCCGTGCTCAGGCCGGATAGGGGGCGGCGGCGCGTGCCGTGCGGAGGGCCGCCGTCCACCAGGCCAACCGCTCCAGCAGCTTCCCCGCGTACGCGGGGGCGTCGGGGGCGAGCGGGCGGCCGTCCCGCCACGTGGTGAAGTAGTCGGGGAAAGCGAGCCCGTCGCGGATCGTCACCGCGTGCAGTTCGGTGAGGACGTTCTCCAGGTGCAGCACCGCGTGCCGGCCGCCCGCTGCGCCGCCGTAGCTGACGAAGGCGACGGGCTTGGCCGTCCACTGGGTGAAGTGCCAGTCGATCGCCGCCTTCAGGGACGCGGGATAGCTGTGGTTGTACTCCGGGGTGACGATGACGAACGCGTCCGCACTGTCCAGCGCCGAGGTCAGGGCCGCCATCCCGGCCGGCCGGGGGTAGGCGTCACCGGCGTCCTTTGGGGGCGCAGCGGGCAGGGAGAGGGGAACGTCGATCTCCGCGAGGTCGACGACCTCCACGTCGAATCCGCCGTGCCGGAGCGCCTGTTCGGCGACCCACGAGCCGACGACCGGGCCGAACCGCCCTTCGCGGACGCTGCCGACGAGGATCACCAGTTTGTGCCTGCCGTCGCCGTCGCCGCCGTCGCCCTTCGTGTCCTTGTTCAGGCGCTCGCTGCCGGTCAAGTCCGTGTCCAGGGATGTGTTTTCGTTCATGTGCACCACGATCGGGCCGCGTCGTGGACCGGACCAGACCGCACTCGGGCCGGCCCCGTACGGGAACGGCTCGTCGACGGCCTTTCGGGTGGCTCAGGGTTGATTCCTAAGGGGCGCATGACGGTTGCGCCCCTTAGGGGGCCGCCCTCACAGGGATCTCCCCTACGGGGCAGCCTTCGGGATTCCCCTTACGGGGACGGGATCACCTCTTTCATGGCACCAGACCCCCTACCGTGACCGCGCCTCGCGTCGTAACCGCCTACCCGGCCCGGTGATCACCCACCCAGCCGGTGATCAACCGCCCAGCGCCGCGACGCCCGCCCGGGCGAACTTCTCGTCGAGGTCGCCGCTGGGCGCCCCCGCCACGCCGATGGCGGCGACAGGCGCGCCCTTCGCCCGGACAGGCGCACCGCCCGGCAGGAAGAGCGTGCCGGGGATGTCCTTGAGGGTGGGGGTCTGGGTGAGGCGGCTCATGAGAGCGGAGGTCGGTGCGTTCCAGGAGACGGCGGTGAACGCCTTCTTCTCGGCGCTGCCGTACGACTGCGGGCCCGCGCCGTCCCCGCGGAGGGTGACGAGGGTGTTGCCGTCACGGTCCACGACGGCGACGGAGACCGCCTGGCCCTCCTTGGCGGCGGCGTCGAGAGTGGCCTGCGCCGCCTTGGTGGCGGCGGCGATCGTCAGGTGCCGGGTGGAACGCAGGGAGGTGTCCTCCGCACCGGCGGCGGGGGTGGCGGCGTTGGCGGCGACGGCCCCGACGAGCCCGGCGGCGGCGACGGCGGAGGCGGTGGTGAGGAGCTTCTTGGCCTTGGTCATGGCTCGATCCTCCGGCCGGTACCAGGGCGGGCGCGTCGGCCGGCGGGCTGCTCCGACGGGCGGTCCGGCCGACGCCGGGGTCGACCGATCGGTTGATGCGGGAACCGCCGCGCGCGGCGAGGATGGGCGCGGGTGCGCGGTACGAGAGGTACTGCGTGCGCGACATGTGACGTACGAGCGGTGAGCCGCTGTACGAGGCGTGCCGGCGGTACACGCGGCACGCGGAGAGCGCGAGGAGCTGGGATGCGGCGGCGGACGGGACGAGGGGCTGCGCCCGGCGGGGCCGACGCGGCTCCGTGCGCGTACGGCCCAGGGCACCCGGACGCGTACGCCCCTGACCGCGATCCGGGTGACCGCGATCCGGGTGGCCGCGATCCGCATGACCGCCACCCGTATGACCGCGGCCTGCGTGATCACGTCCATGGCACGGACTCGCTGCCCCACGCGGCTCACGGCGGCGTCCCTGTCTCTTATAAACATCTCCGAGCCAACGAGACCG
>NZ_JBPQTX010000314.1:0-7912 GCF_051386555.1 Streptomyces sp. URMC 126 | reverse complement strand
GCAAGGGCCAGCCCTACCTCGACGAGGTGTGGTCGGACTCGAACTGGCGGCTCTTCCCCCGCGAGGCTCCCATGAGCGACGACACCACGACGCCGTACGCGGCCCCACCCGTCTTCACCAGCCACCTCGACCTGCGCGCCCGCAACCGGGAAGCGGTCGAGAAGTACCTGCGCACCGGCCCCGAGGCGCGCCTGGAGCGCCACACGCTCTACACGGAGGACGGCGAGACCGCCCTCTTCTACACCGACATCGGCCGCCCGATCGTGGTCAGGGGCAAGGACCGGCTCAAACGGCACGGCGAGCTCTCGCTGCGGGTGCTGCCCGACTGGCAGTGGACCGACGTGCGGATCTACGAGACGCAGGACCCCGACGTCATCTGGGTGGAGTGCGACGGGGAAGGGACGATCAGGTTCCCCGACTATCCAGAGGGGCACTACCGCAACCACTTCGTCCACGGCTTCACCCTGCGGGACGGAAAGATCAAGTCCAGCCGCGAGTACACCAATCCGATCGAGCACATGCGGTCGCTGGGCATCGAGACGCCGCACATCAAGCGCGACTGGATCCAGGCGGACCACTGACGCGCGCCCGCCCGACGCCGCCGCCCGACGACGCACCACCCGACACCGGAGGACCGCGAACCATGGCCACAGACACCGGGGCCCCGCGCGCTGCCGTCGACCTCATCACCGCCGCCTGGCGCACCCAGGCGGTGTTCGCCGCGGTCAGGATCGGCCTGCCCGACCTGGTCGCCGCGGGCCGCACCGACGACGCCTCGCTCGCCCGGGCCACCGGGATGGACGAGGACGTCGTCCACCGCCTGATGCGGCTGCTCGTCCTGCTCGGCGTCTTCACGAGGGACGACGGCTACGCCGTGACGGACGTCGGCGACCTCCTGCGCGACCGTCCCGGCTCCCTGCGTGACATGTGCCTCCTGTACGGCGACGAGTTCTACGCGGCCTGGGGGCAGGCCGAGGACGCCTTCCGCACCGGCGCCTCGGGCTTCGAGAAGGTCCACGGCCTGCCCCTCATCCCGTACCTGCGCGAGCACCCCGAGGCGGCGGACCGCTTCCAACGCGCGCTGCGGGCCGGCAACTTCTTCTTCGACTCCGTCCCCGAGGAGATCGACTTCTCGGCGGACCGGCACATCGTCGACATCGCCGGCGGCGGCGGCCACCTGCTCTCCACGGTGCTTCGCGCCGTCCCGCGCGCCCGCGGCACCCTCGTGGACCTCGCCCACACGCTGCCGATCGCCCGGGCCCACTTCGAGCGGACCGTCGGCACGGACCGCGTGGACCTGGTGGCCGCCGACATGTTCTCCGGTGACCTGCCGGCCGGCGCCGACACCTACCTCCTCTCCCGGGTGCTGGGCGACTGGGAGGACGAGCCGTGCCTGCGCCTGCTGTCCAACCTCCACGCGGCGATGTCCGGGCGGTCCCGTCTGATCGTCATCGAGCGGCTGACGCGTGACGACGGCACGGGCCTGCTGTCCGCCCTGTGGGACCTGCACCTGCACGTGCTGAACGGCGGCCGCCAGCGCACCCTGGACGCCACCCGGGCGCTGGCCCGGCGGGCCGGCCTGGACGTCGAGCGGGGCGTCCCGCTGCCCAGCGAGAACACGGCGCTGATCCTCAGGAAGCTCCCGGTGTAGGCCCGCGGTTCGGATCCCGGCGCCGACCCGGGTGTAGATCCCGGCGCCGACCCAGGTGTGGATCCCGGCGCCGACCCAAGTGTGGATCCCGGCGCCAATCAAGGTGTAGATCCCGGCGTGGGACCGCGGCGTAGCTCCCGGCGTCACGCACGACTTCGTTCCGGACAGGAAACACGGCCATGACCCACTCTGCCGACGTCATCATCGCCGGTGGCGGCATCGGCGGCCTCACCGCCGCCCTCAGCCTGCACGCCGCCGGCATCACACCCCTCGTCCTGGAGTCCGCCCGGGAGATCAAGCCGCTCGGCGCGGGCATCAACCTCCAGCCCGCGGCCGTCCGCGAACTGGACGAGCTGGGCCTGCTCGACGAGCTGGCCGCCCTCGGCGTCCCGGCCGAGCGGCACCTCTTCACGGACGGCCGCGGCCGCACGCTGTTCGCGGAGGCGCGGGGAACGAAGGCCGGCTACCGCTGGCCGCAGTTCTCCGTCCACCGCGGCGAGTTCCAGATGATGCTGCGGGACGCGGTCGTCAAACGCCTCGGCCCCGAAGCCCTCCGCACCGGCGTCCGTGTCGAGGGCTTCGAGCAGGCCCCGGGGAGCGTCCACGTCCACGCCCTGGACCGCGCCACGGGCGCCGCGCTCGACCTGACCGCCGAGGCCCTGGTCGCCGCCGACGGCATCCACTCCACCGTCCGCGCCCTCCTCCACCCCGGCCAGGGCCCGCTCCGGTGGAACGGCGTGACCATGTGGCGCGGCATGACGGAAGCGGACGCGTTCGCCCCCGGCAACGCGGTCGTCATCGCCGCCGACGCGAAGAACACCCAGTTCGTCACCTACCAGATCTCCCACGACGCCCTCCGCCGCGGCCGCACGCTGATCAACTGGGTCTGCCTCGTCCCGACCGGCGAGCCGGGCCCCCTCGCCGCCGGCGTCGACTGGAACGCCCCGGGCACGCTCGGCGACATCGTGCCGCACTACGCCGACTGGCATCTCGAATGGGCGGACCTGCCCGGTCTCCTCGCCGGCAGCGAACGGATCCTCGCCTACCCCATGGTCGACCGGGACCCCCTCCCCTCCTGGGGCGAGGGCCGGGTGACCCTGCTCGGCGACGCCGCCCACCCCGGCTACCCGTCCGGCGCCAACGGCGGCACACAGGCCGTCATCGACGCCCGCGTCCTCGCCTACCACCTGGCCGTGGCTCCCGACGTGGGCTCGGCCCTCGCGGCCTACGAGAGCGAACGCCGCGAGGCCACCTCCGCCATCGTGCTCGCCAACCGCGAGATGGACCGGGTCGGACGCAACCGGTCCGCCGGCCCCGGCACCCCGTCGGACACGTCCATCGACGAGGTCACGGACTCCTACCGCAAGGTGGTGGGCGAGGCGGAGAAGCTGAACTCCCGGCCCTCGCTGACACCGCCGGGAGCCGTACGCGGCTGACGGGAGGGAGCGGGACGCGCGGCCCGGCGGCCGGTACGGGGTCAGGTCGATCGCGGGATGGCGCTGCGGGGTCAGCGAGCCGTTACTTGCGCTCCGCCGTTGCCGCCGGTTTCACCGTTCCCGCTGTTCCCGCTGTTCCCGCTCTGTTTTCCCGCTGTTCGCGACGGCCCCGCCGCCCCCGGCGACGAGTGCCTGCGCACCGTCCAGTGCCCGCGCGACGGTGAAGGCGTAGAACTCGGCGGCCGGTTCGTCCGGCGGGCGGGGATCGGCCGCCCGGCGTCGGACGTCGTCGGCTGCCGCCGCCAGGCCCGGACGGTCCGTCGCGTCGCGGTAGGCGCCCAGCACCTCCGTCATGCGGGCCCGGCCGCCCGGGTCGGCTCCCTCCTCGTCCTCCGTGGCGACCAGCATGAACGCGCTGTTGAGCAGGTACCGGTAGACGAGCGTGGCGTCCCGGCCGAAGCCCGCCCGGAGCAGGGCCGCCACGCCGCGGTCGACGGCGGGCAGGGCCGAGGGCACCGTGGGTCCCAGGCGCACCAGCCGCCGTGCCGTTCCCGGGTACCGGCGCAGCGTCAGCCGGCCCTCGATGAGGAACGCCTCGAACCAGGCGCGCCAGTCCAGTTCCCCGTCGGGCAGCGGCATCTCGGCGACGACACGGTCCGTGACCATCTCCACGACGGCCTCCCGGTCGCCGACGTGGTGGTAGACGACCCCGGGATAGACGCCCAGCGCGCCGGAGAGCTGCCGGACCGACCAGCCCTCCAGGCCGTGTTCCCTGGTCAGGTCGAGGGCCGCGGAGATCACTTTCTCGGCGGTGATGGGCGGGAGCCCGGCCGCGGTCCGGGAGCGCGATCGCACGGGGTGAGCAGTCATGCGGGGCACTTTAACGCAGCGTCGCGATCGGGATCTTGGGCCTGACGGCCGCGTACGACGTGCCCGGTAGGCCAACCCCCAGCTCGATTCCGGCGCTTGACTTCCCGGCCCGGCAGGGAGATAAGGTCGCCCTAAGTTCTTGAACGCCGTCTAACAGGGGTGCCGATGACCGCGGAACGTGCTGCACTGAGTACCCTGCTCCGCCCCGTCCGGCGGCGCTTGGCGGTGGCCGTCGCCCTCCAGGCGGTCTCGGCGGTGGCCGGTGTCGTGCCCTTCATCGCGGTCGCCGAACTCGGCCGGGTGCTGCTCGACGGCGACGGCCCGGGCGGCGGCATCGACCACGGCCGCGCCTGGACCGTCACCTGGCTCGGCGTGGCCGGCCTGCTGGTGCGGCTGTCGCTGCTGGTGGGCGCGGGCGGGATCACCCACCTCGCCGACAACGACCTGCAACTGCACATCCGGCGCCGCCTGGTGGACCGCCTCGGCCGGGTCCCGCTCGGCTGGTTCTCCAGCCGTAACTCCGGCACCGTGAAGAAGACGCTGCAGGACGACGTCACCGCCATGCACCACCTGGTGGCCCACTCCCTGCTCGAACTCACCGCGGCCGTCGTGGTGCCCGTGACCTCCCTGGCCTACCTCTTCGCCGTCGACTGGCGGATGACCCTGGTGACGATCGCCCCGCTCGTGGTCGGGCTGACGGCCTACCTGTGGGCCATGGCCGGGATGAAGGACCAGCTCACGGCCTTCGACGAGGCGATGGGCCGGATCAACGCCGCCGCCGTCGAGTTCGTCCAGGGCATCGCCGTGGTCAAGACCTTCGGCCGGACCCGGCGCGCCCACCAGCGATTCGCCGAGGCCGCCGACGGGTTCGGGTCCTTCTTCATGACCTGGGTGTCCTCGACCGTCCGACCCCGGGCAGCCGCCGAGATCCTGCTCTCACCCATCGTCGTGCTGCTCACCGTCCTCCTCGGCGGTGCCCGCTTCGTCACGGACGGCAGCCTCGACGCCGTCGACCTGCTGCCGTTCGCCCTGCTCGGCGTCGGCCTCACCGCGCCGGTACTCGCCCTCAGCTACGCCACCTACGAACTGCGCACCGCCCGGGCGGCCGCCGAGCGCGTCGCCGAACTGCTGGGGACGCCCGAACTCCCCGTGCGCCCGGACCCGTTGGTCCCGGAGGGGAACCGCATCGAGTTCGACGCCGTCCGCTTCTCCTACGGAGGTGGTGAAGGCGGCGAAGGCGGCGAAGGCGGTGGGGGCGAGAACGAGGTACTCAAGGGCATCGACCTCACCCTGGAACCCGGAACGGTGACCGCCCTGGTCGGCGCCTCCGGCTCCGGCAAGTCGACCCTGGCCTCGCTGCTGCCCCGGTTCCGGGACGTGACCGCCGGCTCCGTCCGCCTCGGCGGCGTCGACCTGCGTGACATCGCGCCCGACGAGCTGTACCGCCGGATCGCCTTCGTCTTCCAGGACGTCCGGCTGCTGCGCGACACCGTGACCGGCAACATCCGCCCGGCCCGGCCCGACGCCGGTCCGGCCGACGTCGAGCGGGCGGCGCGCGGCGCCTTCATCCACGATCGGATCGTCCGGCTCCCGCGCGGATACGATTCCGTGGTCGGCGAGGACGCCCGGTTCTCCGGCGGCGAGGCGCAGCGGGTCTCGATCGCCCGGGCGCTGCTGGCGGACACCCCGGTGATCGTGCTGGACGAGGCCACGGTGTTCGCCGATCCCGAGTCGGAGGCCGCCGTCCAAGACGCTCTGACCGAACTGACGCGGGGCAAGACCGTGCTGGTGATCGCCCACCGGCTCTCCACCATCGCCGGCGCCGACCGCATCGTCGTCCTCGACGGCGGCCGGATCGCCGAACAGGGCACCCACGAGCGGCTGCTCGCCGCCGACGGTGTGTACGCCCGCATGTGGCGGGCGCACGAGGCGACGGCCGAACGGCGACCGGACGCCGCTCGGGTGACCGTGGCGGCCAGGGCGGAGGACCGGCCCGAGCCCGTGGGCCGGCCCGAGCCCGTGGACCGGCCCGAGTCCGTGAGCCGGGCCGAGCCCGTGGCTCCGGCCAGGGCAGCATCCCCGGCCACGAAAGCAGCCCCGGCCACGAAAGCAGCCCCGACAACAGCCCCGGCCGCGACAGAGGAGACCGCCCGATGATCCGACAGCTCTTCTCCGTCGTGGGCCCGGACCAGCGGCCCGTCCTCCGTCGCATGCTGGTCGCGCTCTGTGCCGCCGCCGTCCTCCAAGGCGTCGCGTTCACCCTGCTCGTCCCCGTGCTGCGGGAACTGCTCGGCGACCACCCGGACCGGGCCTGGCCGTGGCTGTGGGCGCTGCTCGGCGCGTCCGCCGCCTACGGGATCGCCCACTACGCCGCCCTGCTCACCGGCTACCAGGCCGGCGCCACCCTGTCCCGCAGCCTCCACCACCGCATCGGGGACCACGTCTCCGGCCTGCCGCTGGGCTGGTTCGGGCCGGAGCGGGTCGGCCGGCTGAGTCAACTGGCCACCCAGAACGTCATGGACGTCATGGGCGTCCCGGCCCACCTGCTGCGTCCGCTGGTCACCGGCTTCCTCACCCCGGCCACGGTCGTCGCCCTGATGTTCGTCTTCGACTGGCGGCTCGCGCTGGCCGCCGCCCTCACCGTCCCGTTCATCGTCCTCGTCTACCGCTGGAGCGCGAATCTCGCCCGTAAGGCCGACGCGCTACGGGACGAGGCCCGCGCCGAGGCCGCCAACCGGATCCTAGAATTCGTCCAGTTCCAGCCCGTCCTGCGCGTGTTCGGGCGCGGACCGGCCGGGCGCCGCGCGCTGGGCGAGGCCCTGGAGAACCAGCGTGATCTGGGGCGCGAGGTCCTGCTCGCCGGCGTGCCGGGAATCGTCGGCTTCACTCTGGTGGTCCAGGCGGCGTTCACCACGGTCACGATCGTGGGCACCTACCTCGCCCTGGGCGGCGAACTCGCCGTCGCCGAGCTGCTGGCACTGCTGGTGCTGGCGGCCCGGTTCGTGGAGCCCCTGTCCGAGGCCGCGACGCTGGGGTCCAGTCTGCGCATGGCGCGCAACGCGCTGGAGAAGGTGGAGGAACTGCTGAAGGTGCCGGCCCTCCCGGAACCGGCCGCGACGGCTTCCCCGCGCGACTCCGGCATCGAACTCGACGGTGTGGGCTTCGGTTACGACGGCCGGCCGGTCCTCTCCGACGTGTCCTTCACCGTCCCGCCGCGCACGATGACCGCCCTCGTGGGCCCGTCCGGCTCCGGCAAGACCACGGTCACCCGCCTCATCGCCCGCTTCTGGGACGTCGAATCCGGGGCCGTACGGATCGGCGGCGCGGACGTCCGCGACCTGACCACCGAGGACCTGATGTCCCGGATCTCCATGGTCTTCCAGGACGTCTACCTCTTCGAGGGCACCATCGAGGACAACATTCGCGTCGGCCGCCCCGACGCCACCCCGGCCGAGGTCCGCGAAGCGGCCCGGCTCGCGCACGTCGACGAGATCGCGGCCCGGCTCCCGCAGGGCTGGGACACCAAGGTCGGCGAAGGCGGTTCCGCGCTCTCCGGCGGCGAACGGCAGCGGGTCTCCATCGCCCGCGCCCTGCTGAAAGACTCCGACATCGTCCTCCTCGACGAGGCCACCGCCGCCCTCGACCCGGAGAACGAACACGCCGTACAGGCGGCGCTGGCCGCGCTCACCGCCGACCGGACGCTGCTCGTCATCGCCCACCGGATGCCCACCGTGATGGCCGCCGACCAGATCGTCGTCCTCGACGGCGGCCGGATCGCCGAACGCGGCACGCACGAGGAACTCGTCGTGCGGGGCGGGCGGTACGCGGCCTTCTGGTCCGAGCGGAACCGGGCCGGAGGGTGGCGGCTGGGCGGGGGAGCATCGAGTTCGACGCCGTCCGCTTCTCCTACGGAGGTGGTGAAGGCGGCGAAGGCGGCGAAGGGGGTGGGGGCGAG
>NZ_JBPQTX010000313.1:0-7914 GCF_051386555.1 Streptomyces sp. URMC 126 | reverse complement strand
CCCGAGCCCTCCTCCACCCGGTACCCCGGCACCGACGGCCACCGCACCGTCAGCACCACCGACTCCTCCTCCGCGTACCAGGAGTGGTCCACCCCCTCGCCCCACACCACATAGTCCCCCTGCCCGCTCAACAGCACGCTCCGGCCCGGCAGTTCGACCCGGAACCGGCCGCTGATCAGTACCAGCAGCGCGGTGCGGGCCTCCCCCGTGACCCAGTGGGCGCGGGCGTCACCGGCCGGGTGGACGCCCCACTTGATCTCCACCGCCGTGCTGTGGCGGGGGTCGGCGACGTCCTTGAAGTGCCCGAGCAGCCAGCCCCGGTCGAGGGCCGCGTCCTTGCCCGCGTTGCCCACGTACACCGTGTCGTTCATGGTCCGGGACCGTAGCACCGCCTCGCCTCCCACCCCGGCACCGCCGGTGGACGGCCCCCCTCCGAGGCGGCAGAGTCGGCGCTCATGGAAGACGGACACCGGCCCGACGGCAATGGGCCCAGGCGAATTCGGCGCTACCCCCGCTTCGCGCGCTTCACGGACTCGCCCACCGGCTGGCCCGTGCCCGCCGTGCCGCGGTACGCCTCGGCGCGGCGGGCACGCGAGCTGATCGACACCGCGCGGCGGGAGGGGTTCAGCAGGAAGGCGAAAGGGCTGGAGGAGGTGGACGCGGACGGGTTTCTCGTGACTCCGTATCACCCCGAGCCCTCGCCCCAGCCGAGCTGGATGTGCCACTTGTTCGCGCTCGTCGCCACGGAGTCGGCCGGCCCGGGCCGCGCGCTGCGGGGGCCGTTCCGGCTCGACATCCGTGTGCGCGACTTCCACGCGCTGCCCAGGGCCAAGAGGCGGACCGTGCGGGAGTTCCTCCCGTTCCTGGCCCACAGGGCGTGGGCGGCGGCGGCCTCGGCGGAGAGGGCGAAGCGCGCCTAGGGCGCGGCGGGGACGGTCGTCGAGTGGACCCGGGGCGCCTCCAGGACCGCCGCCGCCACCGCCTCCGGGCGGTCGTACATCAGCAGGTGGCCGGCCGGGGCGACGGTGGTGAAGTGGGCGTCGAGGAGGGCGGCGAGGGCGCGTTGGCGGTCGAGGCGGCGGCGTTCGAAGCGGGAGTCGGAGCCGGTGGCGGCGGCCAGGACGTGGGTGGGGACGGGCGGCAGGGGGTGGTCCGCGCGGAGGCGTTCCAGCTCGGCGGCCACGTCGAAGTAGCGGGCGTTCTCCATCAGCAGGGCGCGCGCCACCCGGCCCGTGCCGTACGTACGGCGGACGAGGTCGGCGGGGACGGGGTCGGCGCCGCCGACGGAGGAGGCGCGGACGGCCAGCCGGCGCAGGGCGGGGCCGAGGGCGCGCGGCAGGCCGGCGGTCGCGAAGGCGTGGCCGCGCGCCCGGGCGGCGGCGGTGCGCAGGCCGCGGGCGGGGAGCGGCCGGGCGTTCTCCTCGACGCTGGTGTCGACGAGGACGAGGCCGGCCGTGCGCTCCGGGTACAGCCGGGCGAACGCCTCCGCGTGGAAGCCGGCCAGGGAGTGGCCGACGACCGTCGCCGGGCCGGTGTGCCCGAGGGCGTCCAGTACGCCCGCGATCCGGGCGGCCTCGGCCTCGGCGGTGGGCGGCTCGGTCTGCGGGGCGCTGAAGCCGAGCCCGGGCCGGTCGAAGCGGACGACCGTGCGGTGCGGGGTGAGCAGGGGGACGACGGGTTCCCAGTCGAACCAGCCCATGCCCAGCCCCGGACTCAGCACGCACACCGGCCCGGAACCCTCGGCGAGGACGTGCAGGACGGTGCCGCCGACCCGCAGCATCCGGCCCGGCGGCCGGCCTTCGCTCATCCTCGTCCACCCCTCGTCCGCGCTCACGTTGGCGGGGAGGTGCGGCGGCGCCGTCCGCCCCTCCCCGTGGGGGAACGGCGGGCGAGGGGCGAGGGTTCCGCAGGGCGGGGGTTCAGTCCGCGTCCGCCGCCGCCCAGTGCGGCCTGCGGCACGCCAGGAACGCCAGCGGCGCCAGGAACCCGATGGTCAGCAGCCCGCCGCCGACGATCAGCAGGTAGCGCCAGAGCGGCTGCCCGCCGAACTGCTCCGGCGGCACGAACCCGATGCACATCGCCGCCAGCGAGGCCGCGAACCCCACCCCCGCGACGAGCCGGACGGCCGGGACGCGGAAGCCGCGCGGCCGGTCCGGCTGGAGCCGCCGCAGCCGCACCACTGCGGCGAACATCAGCAGGTAGACGACGAGGTAGATCTGCGTCGTGATGACCGAGAAGATCCAGTAGGCGCTGGAGACGTCCGGCAGGAAGGCGTACAGCAGCGCGATGACGGTCGTCAGCGCGCCCTGCGCGACGAGGATGTTGCGCGGTACGCCGTTCCGGTTGAGCTTCTGGAGGACGGGCGGCAGGTAGCCCTCCTGCCGGGCGACGAGCAGCAGCCCGCTCGACGGCCCGGCCAGCCAGGTGAGCATGCCGCCGAGCGCGGCGGCGACCAGCAGCACACCGGTGACCTTGGTCAGCCAGCCGACCCCGAAGTGGTCGAAGAAGCCCTGGAACGCCTGCATCACCCCGGCCGTGAGGCTCAGGTCCTCGCCGGGCATCACCCAGCTCACCGCCAGCGCGGGCAGGATGAAGATCAGCAGGACGAGCCCGGTGGCCAGGCCCATCGCGCGCGGGAACTGCCGGCCCGGTTCGCGCAGCGACGCGACGTGCACACCGTTCATCTCCATGCCCGCGTAGGACAGGAAGTTGCCGACGATCAGGACGAGGCTCGCCACGCCGGTCCACGGCGGCAGCACGTGACCGCCGTCCATGGGCGCGGCGGACGGATTGCCCTGCCCGAGGAAGACCAGGCCGAGCACGACGAGCACGACGCCCGGCAGCAGCGTGCCGATCACCAGACCGATGCTCGACAGCCCGGCGACGGCCTTGGTGCCGCGCGCGGAGATCAGCACGCCGGACCAGTAGACGACGACGATGACGAGCGCCACGTACAGCCCGTTGTCGGCGAGCGACGGATCGACGATGTACGCGAAGGTGCTGGCCACGTACGCGAGCAGGCTCGGGTAGTAGGCGATCGTCATCGCGAACTGGCACCAGACGGCGAGGAAGCCCAGCGGCTTCGACAGCCCCTCGCTGACCCAGCGGTAGACGCCGCCCGTCCACCCGGAGGCGAGTTCGGCGGAGACCAGCGCGGTCGGCAGGAGGAAGACGACGGCGGGGAGGAGGTAGAGGAAGACGGCGGCGAGGCCGTAGAGGGCCATGGAGGGCGCGGGCCGCAGATTGGCCACCGAGGCGGTGGTCATCAGCGCGAGGGTGGTCCAGGAGATGAACTGCCCACGGCCGGCGGCGGCGTCGGCGGGCGCGGGGACCGCCGGAGGGGCGTCGGGGGCACGGCCGGCGGGGGGACGTTCGTCCCTGACCTGTTCCGAGAGGGGCATGAGAGGGAGGAGCGTCCTTCGGGGCAAAACAAGCGATCGGTTCGCCCCATCATCGGACAGAGGGCCCGTTCTGCGCACATCCGCTCGACCGGACACCCGTCCGGCCCGCCGTCGGCGCCCATACCCCAGAGGGGTAGGGTGCGGGCACAGACGACGGAAGGTTCCGACTCGGGGAGGGCGTCATGCGCGGGCACGCGGGGCGCGCCGCCGCCGGTGCGTGGTACGGCCGCCTCCTGTTCCTGGCCGCCCTGCTGCTGGGGCTCGTGACCATGCACACGCTCGGGCACCCGACGGGGCACACCGGGAGGGGGACGGAACCGGCGACGGGCACGTCCGTGTCCACGCCGGCGTCGACAGCGGCGGGGGCGCTCCTCGGGCGACACGGAGACGGGCCGGGTGCACACCAGCCCGAAGCGGGCAGCCCGGTCGCGCACCGCAACACTCCGACCGGCAGCCCCGCCTCCCATACCTCCCCCACAACCCCGCACCACCCCCAACCGGACCTGAACCCCTCCTCCGTCTGCCTCGCCGTCCTCGGCGCCGGCTGGGCGGTCGTCCTCTTGCTGCTGGCGTCGGCCGTCCTCCGGCGGCCAGCCGGGCGCGCCGCCGGAGCCGGGCCGCGCGCGCTCGGCGCGCACGCCCTCTGGCCCGTCCCGCCGCCACCCCGGCGGAAGGCCCTCGCCCGGTTGTCGGTCCTGCGCGTATAGGAGCGGACCCCGCGCTCCTCACGCCCATCCGCGGGCACGCGCCCGCGGTCACCGACGACACCCACAGGGGTTCCTTCACCATGCGCACCACCACGCGCCGCGCCGTCCTCGGCGCCGGCCTCGCCTCCGCCGCCGGCGGACTGCTCACCGCCTGCTCGGGATCCGGATCGTCAGGGTCCGGGAAGCCCGTCGCCTACGTCGCCCCCGACGGCGAGGAGGTCGCCGCCGCCGAGGCGCGGCGCCGCCGGTCCGGCGGCCCGGTCCGGGAGGTGAAGCTGACCGCCGCCGCGACCACCCTCGACCTCGGCGGCCGGAAAGTCTCAAGCTGGGCATACGGCGACGCCCTGCCGGGCCGGGAGGTCCGGCTCACCGCCGGCGACACGCTCGCGCTCACCCTCGCCAACCACCTCCCCGAGCCGACGTCCCTGCACTGGCACGGGCTCGCCCTGCGCAACGACATGGACGGCGTCCCGGGCGTCACCCAGCGGCCCGTCCGCCCGGGCGGGTCGTTCACGTACCGCTTCGCGGTCGACCGCCCGGGGACGTACTGGTTCCACCCGCACTCCGGCACGCAGCAGGACCGCGGCCTGTACGCGCCGCTGATCGTCGAGGACCCCAAGGAGCCGCTGAAGTACGACAAGGAGTGGGTCGTCGTCCTCGACGACTGGGTGGACGGGGTCGACGGCAGCACCCCGGACGCCGTCCTCGCGGAACTCGCCAAGGGCATGAGCGGCGGAGGCGGCCACGGCGGCATGGACCACGGCGGAGGCGGCGGGATGGGCGGCATGCACCACATGGCGGCCGTCCAGCCCACCCCCGAAGGCCCGTCGCGGATGCTCATGGGCGCGACCAGCCCGCTCCTCGGCGGCGACGCGGGCGACGTCGCGTACCCGTACTACCTGGTCAACGGCAGGACCCCGGACGCCCCGAGCACGTTCACCGCGAAGCCCGGCGACCGCGTCCGGATCCGGATCGTCAACGCGGGCGGCGACACCGCGTTCCGCGTGGCGCTCGGCGGCCACCGCATGACCGTCACCCACACCGACGGCTTCCCGGTCGAGCACGTGGAGACGGACGCGCTGCTGCTGGGCATGGGCGAGCGGTACGACGTGCTGGTGACGGCCGGAGACGGCGTCTTCCCGCTCACCGCGCTCGCGGAGGGCAAGAAGCGGACCGCCCTGGCGCTGCTGCGCACCGGCGGCGGCGCGGCGCCGGCCGCGGACGTCCGCCCGGCCGAGCTGAACCGTACGCCGCTCACCGCGGACCGGCTCAAGGCCGCCGGATCCGTCCGCCTCAAGGAGCGCCGCCCGGACCGTACGCTCACCTTCGAGCTGACGGGGTCGATGGAGCGCTACGACTGGGCGCTCAACGGGCGGCGGTACTCGCCCTCCGAGCGCTACCCGGTGGCGGCGGGCGAACGCGTGCGGCTCGCCTTCGTCAACCGCAGCGCGATGTGGCACCCGATGCACCTGCACGGCCACACGTTCGCCCTGCCCGGCGGCGGGCCGCGCAAGGACACGGCGATCGTGCTGCCGGGGCGGCGCCTGGAGGTGGACTTCGACGCCGACAACCCCGGGCTGTGGATGCTCCACTGCCACAACGTCTACCACGCCGAGTCGGGGATGATGACGCTGCTCGGCTACCGGAAGTAGCCGCGGGGAGGCGGCGGGGCCACCCCCGGGTGGCCCCCTTCCACCCCCCATCGCGTCAGGAAGACGATTAAACTGGCGGCGTGGCCCGACTCCGTCTCGCACTGCACCAGACCGACTCCACCGTCGGCGATCTCGCCGGGAACGCGGAGTCGGTGCTCCGCTGGGCCCGCCACGCCGCCGGACAGGGCGCCCACCTCGCGGTCTTCCCCGAGATGGCGCTGACCGGCTACCCCGTCGAGGACCTCGCCCTCCGCTCCTCCTTCGTGGACGCGAGCCGCGAGGAACTGCGCGCCCTCGCCGCCCGGCTCGCCGACGAGGGCCTCGGCGAACTGCCCGTCGTCGTCGGCTACCTGGACCGCTGCGAGGAGGCCCGGCCCCGGCTGGGCCGCCCCGCGGGCGCGCCGCTGAACGCGGCGGCGGTCCTGCACGGCGGCCGGGCGGTGCTCACGTTCGCCAAGCACCACCTGCCCAACTACGGCGTGTTCGACGAGTTCCGGTACTTCGTGCCGGGCGACACCCTGCCGGTGGTCCGGGTGCGCGGCGTGGACGTGGCGCTGGCCATCTGCGAGGACCTGTGGCAGGAGGGCGGCCGGGTGCCCGCCGCCCGCGCCGCCGGGGCCGGGCTGCTGGTCTCCGTCAACGCCTCGCCGTACGAGCGGGAGAAGGACGACACCCGGCTGGAGCTGGTGCGCAAGCGCGCCCAGGAGGCCGGCTGCACCGTCGCCTACGTCGCCATGACCGGCGGCCAGGACGAGCTGGTCTTCGACGGCGACTCCATCGTCGTGGACCGTGACGGCCGGGTCGTCGCGCGCGGGCCGCAGTTCGAGGAGACGTGCCTGGTCCTGGACCTGGACCTGCCGGAGGCGCCGGCCGCGGCGCCCTCCGGCACGGTGGACGACGGCCTGCGGATCGACCACGTCACGATCTCCGCCGACCCGGCCCCGGCCGCGGAGCCGGCACTGCCGGGCACGATCGCCGAGCACCTGGACGACGACGCCGAGGTCTACCAGGCCCTGGTGACGGGCCTCCGCGCGTACACCGTCAAGAACGGCTTCCGCAGCGTCCTCGTCGGCCTCTCCGGCGGCATCGACTCCGCCCTCGTCGCGGCCATCGCGTGCGACGCGGTCGGGGCCGCGAACGTGTACGGCGTCGCCATGCCGTCCCGCTACTCCTCCGCGCACTCGGTCGCCGACGCCGAGGAACTGGCCCGCCGCACCGGCCTCCACTTCCGTACGGTGCCGATCGCCCCGATGTTCGACGCCTACATGGGCGCCCTCGGGCTGACGGGACTCGCCGAGGAGAACCTCCAGTCCCGGCTGCGCGGCACGATGCTGATGGGCATCTCCAACCAGGAGGGCCACATCGTCCTCGCCCCGGGCAACAAGTCCGAGCTGGCGTGCGGCTATTCGACCCTCTACGGCGACTCGGTCGGCGCCTACGGCCCGATCAAGGACGTCTACAAGACGGGGATCTTCCGGCTCGCGCGCTGGCGCAACCGCCACGCCGAGGAGCGCGGCGAGACCCCGCCCATCCCCGAGAACTCCATCACCAAGCCGCCGAGCGCCGAACTCCGCCCGGGCCAGGTCGACACCGACTCCCTCCCCGACTACCCGGTCCTCGACCGCATCCTGGAGCTGTACGTCGACCGGGACCGGGGGTACGCGCGGATCGTCGCCGAGGGCTTCGACGAGGAGCTGGTGGCGCGGGTCCTGCGCCTGGTCGACACCGCCGAGTACAAGCGGCGGCAGTACCCGCCGGGTACGAAGATCTCCCCCAAGGGCTTCGGCAAGGACCGCCGCCTGCCGATCACGAACCGCTGGCGGGAGCGGATCTGACCCGCCCGCTCCCCCGCACCTCCAGCCCGCCCAGCAGCCGCGCCGTCGCCTCCGCGACCTCGTCGACGGCCGCGTCGAAGACGGCCTTGTTGTGCGCGGCCGGCGCCCGGAAGCCGGAGATCTTACGGACGTACTGCAACGCGGCGGCGCGGACGTCGTCCTCGGTGGGGGCGGGGGTGGCGGGGGGCCTGAGGGTCTTGATACTGCGGCACATGCTTCCAGTGTGCGCCTGCGGGGTGGCTGTGCCCCGGTCCCGCCCTCTCACCGTTTCCTGGGGCTGCCGCCCCAGACCCCGCTTGTCGCGGCTTCGCCGCTCGTC
>NZ_JBPQTX010000312.1:0-7964 GCF_051386555.1 Streptomyces sp. URMC 126 | reverse complement strand
GGGCGGAGGCGCCGGAGGGCGGCGGGGGCTGCTCCTCGGAGGACGGGGAGCTGGAGCCGCCCTTGGGGTCGTACTGGTACGTCTCGGTGACCTTGTGCTCCTTGGTGATCTTGCCCGGAGCCGGGGAGACGATCGCCACGGGCAGGGGGCCCATGCCGTGACCGTGGTGGTGACGGCCGTGGTGGTCATCGGCCAGAGCCGTACCGGCCTGGCCCAGCACCATGCCGCCCGCCATAACGGCCAGCAGCACACCGGCCGCGCGGTTGCGCATCGACATCTTCGGGTCTCCTTCGGAGAGGGGGTGAGAAGACGCCGCCTCCGAGAGGGAAGCGGCGCCGTGTGCACGGCGGGGTGGTCGGTCCCGGGCCGGGCGCGGCCCGTGTCACCGGGGGTCGGATGGAGTGACACGGGCCATCGGCCGCAAGGCCGCCCCTGCCGAGGCAGGAGAGAACTACCGGTGCGATCAGCCGAGAGTCAAAACATCCGACCGGAAAACCGCCCCTCCTCCCTCGAATCCATCAGTGAGCGAGGAACTGGCTTACGGGAGGCGCCGGTTGGCGGGGGCCGACCGACACCCCGTACGTCACCTCAAACGTCCTCCGCACCCCCCGATGTGGTGGTCCGCACCTCCCCGTCCTGACATCGGCCACCTGAACGAGCGACGACATCCCGCCACTTCCCCGTCCCCGCCGCCTCGGCGGCATTCGGACGTCACCGGGTTGACCTGAGCGGCTACGCGCCGGCTCGGCCGTCCGTCGGTGGCGGTCCCGTCTGTGCGGCGGTTCCCACCGTTCCGTACCCTCCCGCCCGCCTGAGTCAGCGGGCGAGCGGGAGGTGGAAAAGGGAGAGGAAACGTCACTGCGCCCCGAAGACCTGCGTCCACCTCGGGCCACCAGGAGCGTGGTTGATGCCGACGCCTATCTCTTCGAAGGAGCAGTTGAGGATGTTCGCCCGGTGCCCGGAACTGTGCATCCAGCTGTCCATCACGGAAGCGGCCGACTGCTGCCCGTACGCGATGTTCTCGCCGTAGGTGCTCCAGCGGTAACCGGCGGCCGTGATGCGGTCGCCCGGGCCCTTGCCGTCGGGGTTGGTGTGGTCGAAGAAGTTGCGGGCCGCCATGTCGTCGGAGTGGCCTTGGGCCGCCTGCGTGAGCTGGGAGTTGAGGCGTACGGCCGAGCAGCCGGCCTTGGCGCGCTCGGCGTTGACCAGTGCCGTCACCTGCTGCTGGAGCGAACCGCTCACGTCACCCCTGGACGGCGCGGGAGCCTTGGCCGCCGACTTGGCGGGGGTTTGGGCGGAGCCGGACGTCCGGGTGCCCTCCCGGCTCCCCGACCCCTGCCGCGTACCCCCGCCGGACCCCGAGCCCGAATCGGACGAGGAGGCATCGGCGGAACGTTCCTGCACCGCCTTCCCCGCGCCCTCCCCCTTGCCCGCTTCCTTGCTCTCGCCGGCGTCCTTGCCCTCGCCCTTCTCGGCCTTCTTGTCGCCCTTCTCACCCTTGCCGTTCTTGCCGTCCTTGGCAGCCTTCGCGTCCTTCGCGGCCTTCGCCGAGACGGACGGGCTGGCGCTCGGGGAGGGAACGGCGGTGCCGGACCGGTCGCCGAGGGGGACCGCCGCGTCGCCGGTCGTCACACGGGTACTCGCCTCGGTGCCGGAGGACGAGTCGGAGAAGAGCTCCGTACCGCCGATGACCGCGCCACCGGCGACCACGGCGAGAGCGGCGGCGCCGATCGCCACCCGCTTCCCCTTCATGCCGTGCTTCGCCTTCGCCCTGGGGTTGTTCCGCTTCGCGTGGGTCACGCCGTGCTTGCCTTTCGTCGACATCTGCGAGTTCTGCATCTGCGAGTTCTGCGTCATGTTCGGTGGGTTCGCCGGATGGCTGTGCTGCGCGGGGTGCGTGAGGGATCCGGGGTGGGTGGTGTCGTGGGGCACGTCGCCGTACCCGCCCGGGTGGACGGCGGCCACCGCCTCGGTGCGCAGCACGGTGGCGCTGCCCCACCAGTCGAGGAGGGCCCCGGCGACGGGGACCAGGCCGAAACCGACCAGCAGCCCCTCCGCCGGGACGAGCGACGTCCACGAGCCGCCGCACGCGCCGCAACCACGCGCGTGGCGGGCCACGCGCTTGCGCCATAGGGCGGAGGGGACCCCGTCCCAGGTGGCGACGGCCGCGTCCAGGCCGGGGCAGCGCGGAGTGGCGGCGAGGGCGCGGACGACGCCGCGGGCCGTGTCGAGCCGTTCCTTGATGCGCTGGACGCGGACGGCGGTGTGCTGCGGGGTGAGACCCAGGGCGGCGGCGACCTCGGCGCGGGTCAGTTCGCCCGCGGCCTCCAGCCACCACAGGGAGAGCACCTCGCGCTCGCCCTCGTCCAGCCAGCGCGTGGCCTCGGCGGCCTCTCTGCGCTGGCCTTCCAGGCCCAGCCGCTCGATGGTCACGGCGACGAAGTCCGCCGCCGGGTCGGGTACGTCGGCACCGGTCCCGGGGAGCCCTTCGAGGGGGGTTTCCGGGCGGCGCTCGCGCCAGTGCGTACGGATCTGGTTGGTGGTGATCGCCACCAGCCAGGAACGGAAACCGGCCGGGTCGCGCAGCTCCCCCAGCCCGTTGATGACGCGCAGCATCGTCTCCTGCACGACGTCGTCGACGTCCGCGTGTCCGTTGAGGGCACGGCCGACGATGTTGTAGACGAGCGGCAGGCAGGCGGCGACGAGTTCGTCCTGTGCCGCCGTGTCCCCGGCCCGCGCGGCCTCGACCAGCGCAGCGTTATCGGTTCCCACGCCTCACGCACCTCTCTCCGTTCGCATCCGACACTTGGGAGACGCGGCGCTCCCGACCGGATAACAAAAATTGCAAGATTCTTGCATCACCGGCGGTGGGGGCGGGCCGGGGCGGAGGTCAAATGCGGGCAGAGCGGATGAGGTACGGGCGGATGGTGCCGGATACGGGCAAGTGAGATGAAGTGCGGGCAGGGAGGAGCCGTGTCCGTCCCGTCCACCGGCTCCTCGGACGCTTGGGAAATGCCGCCGTGTGTGCGGGCCGCCGCTCCGGAGTGCGGCTCGGCCGGGTCAGATACTCGACCAGGCCTCGATGAAGGCGCTCCGTCCGGCGGGGTCGGGCGACTTGTGGTCCGCGTGAAGTACGCGCCAGGCGGTGAGCTCCAGGTCCCGCAGCCACAGCTCGCCGATGACCTGTGTCTTGAGGTCGGGAAGGTGGTCGGACTCGGCGAGAGCCTGGCCGATGACCTCCGCCGCCGCGGCGCGCTGGTGAGGCGTCATCTCGTCGACGGCGGAGAGGATCTGTCCGGCCAGACCGGTTCCTTCCCCGGCCAGTGAACGCAGCACCGAGTCCTTGATGTTGGTCGGCAGCAGGTAGGCGGTGCCCGAGGACCTCCACAGGTCCGACCAGAAGCGTTCCCCCGCCTCGGTGGGGGCGGGGAGTGCGGCCAGCAGCCCGAGGAGATGCGCGGTGGCCGCGTAGCCGTCGGAGTGGGCCGCCGCGAGGACCGCGATGCCGGCGACACGCTCCACGTCGAGACCACCGGCTTCGAGCTGTGGGGACAGCCCCAGCCTCCGCTCCAGCTGATGTGCGAGGGGGGCGGACGCATGGGAGCGGAACTCGGGCAGCATCGGCGGTCCTTGGACGTAGACGGGGGGAGACGCGCGCTCCGGAACCCTGGTCCTTCCCCTGACCGGCCGACTTACACGACTCCCGCGGTGCCGGTTGCCGCGGATCGCCCGCGTCCGCGCCGTTCGCACGGCGGAAGCGGGCGCAGGGAACACCCTGCGCATCACCTGCACGGGTGTGGCAGCCCGCCGGCGCCGGCGGGCCCGCTCGCCTCAGGCTCCGGCCGACGGACCGGACGATCCTGCGGCACGGCGGTACTCGGCGTTGATGCGCCGGGCTTCCTCAAGCTGGTCTTCGAGGATGACGATCCGGCATGCTGCCTCGATCGGGGTTCCCTGGTCGACGAGTTCACGCGCGCGTGCCGCGATGCGCAGTTGGTAGCGGGAAAAACGGCGATGTCCGCCCTCGGAGCGCAGCGGGGTGATCAGTCGCGCTTCACCGATGGCGCGGAGGAAACCGGGGGTGGTGCCGAGCAGCTCGGCGGCCCGGCCCATCGTGTAGGCGGGGTAATCGTCGTCGTCGAGACGGTGGAGGGACTCGTCTGCTGTCATCTCACTTCTCTGGGGACACGTGGAGGGGCCTTGGTGCCGTACGGCACCAAGGCCCCTGGGAACTGCAACACCATCTGCCGGCCCTAGTGCCGCGCCGGCCTTCTGTTTCCGCACAGCCGCCCGATACTCCGGCGGGGGTGCGTGGATCGCGGATGCGTGACCGGAGACCACCTGCCTATCGATGTCCTGCGGTACCCGGGCTCATGTCTTCCGCCCGGGCGATCCTGATGGTGTTCGACTCCTCCGTTCTTTCCTCCGCACCAGTCGCTTGCGAACGGGACCGCGGTGCCACTCCGGTACCGGATCGCCGGCACCGCACTCGCGGCGGCGGCCACTGCCGGTACCGCGAACTGCCGGTGGCCTCGAACAGCGCCACTCTCCGACAGCCGGCCCCCTCGCCCGTCCTGCGTCCACTCGGGCGAAGAACCCCGCTGCCGAACTCCCCGGCGCGCGCGTCCGCAGTCCGACGCCTTCGCCGGGGGCATCACTCGGTTCGGCACTGCTGGTACTGCCACCGCGTCGACCGCGGCCCTTCCGGCGGCGGCCCCTGATCACTGCGGGCCGCCCGGCCCGGTCGTCAGTCCCGTCGCCACCATGACAAACCTGGTTTCTCTGGCTTCGAAACTCCACGACCGGGCCGTTATGCGTGTCCTACTGCCCGGCAGTTCGTATCTGGCGGGCTCTGCTGGATCTCGACTACAAGAGAAACCGTACGAGCCTGAAGGGCGAATGTCTACCGTCGCCAGCGTAGATTTTTTTGTGTCCGCCGGTGAGGAACGGTGAGGAACGTCCCGAGCCGGTCTGCGCACGTCTGACCGCCCTCCCCGGCAGGTCACCGCCCGGAGCCGCCCGGACGGGCCGTTGCGTAGGGTCCGCTCTCATGCCGGCGCCTGACGAGCCGATCGTCGACATCGTCGCCCGTGTCGAGTCCGGGCGGAGCAATCGGATGCGTGGGGCGATCGAAGACGTCACTGCCTGGACCGTGGGCGACTTCGGCTACTCCGACCACCGATCCACGACCCGCCGCCGCGGCGGGAGCGACGCGGCGCGAGAGTGGAGGGGCCACCTTCGCCGTGAACCGGCCCTCGTCCGGGTGAACCGGCCCTCACCGGGTGGAACGACCCTCATCCGGGTGGAGCGGCCCTCGTCCGCGTCGACCGGCCACCGTGCGGGTCCTTCCGGGGCGGTGCTGCCGTCACGAGGGCAGGGGGAGCGGCTGTTCGTACGAGTGCGGTTCATGGGAGCCTTCCTCGATACGAGGCATATCAAAGAATTCCCACGACGCTCCCGCGACGATAAACGGCACGAGAATAACGAGGACGAGCCGGCGAAAACGAAAACGCCACAGCGAATCCGGCTCGCCGACATTCCGGTGTTCCGCGCGAGCGCAGTCGCCGGAAAATGAGTGACGCGCTGCGGAGGTGACGCTCGGGGCACCCACCGCGATATGGCGATGCAATAGAGACGGGACGCGTCGGCACCTCCGGAGGGCGGTACACATTCACGGGCGGCGCGCCCTCGGATTTCCCTTGTCGACCGTATGTGCAACCACTGTGGGAAAAGCAAGCAGCGGGGGCCCGCACCCCGAAGGATGCGGCCCCCCGCTACGGTGTGCGCGTGAGCGCCAGGATCGCAAGGAGCGTAAGGAGTGTCAGGCGAGAACGATGTTCTCGGCCGTCAGACCCTTCTGGCCCTGCGCGATGTCGAAGGTCACTTTCTGGCCTTCCAGCAGCTCACGGAAGCCCTGGGCGGCGATGTTCGAGTAGTGGGCGAACACGTCGGCGCCGCCGCCGTCCTGCTCGATGAAGCCGAAGCCCTTTTCCGCGTTGAACCACTTCACGGTACCAGCAGCCATGTCATTTCTCCTTTGGGGCAGCGAATCGGGGTCCGCACTGCGCGGACACCACGTTGCCGCGATGATCACCCCGCCCGGAAAAGACCGGAAACACCACATGCTTCCGGCGGCATGGAAACCGTCCGGAAAGCACTCGAAGTTTCGGGAACCACAACTGCAACTGAGATCGACAGTAGCACGCCCCGGTGGCCCGTGTACGGTGAACAATCCCACTCCGCCTATTGCGGCAGATGATCTGTCCGCGCATTCAGTTGAAATCTCAGATCGCGGGAACAGTTAATGATTCCAGCGGAGCGCGGCGTTTCGGGAGAACATACAGCCGGCTCGGTGTAAAGGGCTGTCCCCTCCTCTCGGCGGGGCCCCCGCCCCCCCCACGGAGGCCGGCCGCCCGTCGACCCCTGCTCGTCCGCCCAGGCCCCCGTGCCCCTACACCCATAGCCCTTGCCCCTCAGCCCTCGCCTCGCCTCGCCTCATCCTCACCGCTCCCCCACCGGCACCAGAAACTCCGACAGCATCCCGGGCGTCACCGCCTCCGCGAACGCCGCCGCCTCCCCGGCCGCCATGTCCCGGATGCGGTACGCCTCCTCGCCGGCCGCGACGGCGGCCGTCGCCGTGACGACACCGGCGCGGCGGGCGAACGGGGTGCGGGTGAACGTCCAGGCGAGGACGGCCTCACGGTCGAGGAGGACCGTGTCGCGGGTGAGGCTGCCCGAGCGGATGACGAGCCAGCGGCCGCGCAGGGCGTGGCCGAGGGCGCGGTAGGCGTCGTCGGCGAAGGCGAGGGCCACCGGGACGGACACGAGCGGCCACGCCGCCCCGCAGTACAGCAGCACCGGGGTGAGCAGGGCGCCGAGGACGACGAGGACGGCGGTCGGAGGCAGCACGCACCACAGCAGCAGGCGGACGACGCGACGGCGGCGGGCGGCCGGCGGGTGCGGGCGCAGCCCGCCGGTGTCCACCTCCTCGCCGAGGACGCCGGCGCAGACCCGTTCGCCCTCGGAGCGCGGGGCGGGCGGGAGGAGGGTGCTGCGTTTGCGGTTCTCCTCGCGGTCGCCGAGCCCGCCGGCGACGGCGCGTACGGTGGCGCCGCCGCCGGTGCGGAGGAGCAGCGGTTCGCGGAGGACGACGCCGCGCAGGCGGGCGCGTTCGATGGTCACGGAGCGAGTGGTGAGCAGGCCGTGGCGGACGCGGAGGGCCGCCGCGTCGGTCCGCTCCAGCCGGTAGCGCCACCACGTCTCGGCGTACAGGACGACGGAACCGAGCGTGCCCAGGACGGTGATCGCGAGGATGAGGAGGGGGACGGTGATCCAGAGGGCGCTGTTGCCGAAATCGTCGAACGCGCGGCGGACGAAGCCGATGCGCCACGGTTCGATGCCCATGCCGTCCAGCACCCGCCAGGCGGCGCCGGCTGCGGCGAGGACGCCGCCGAACACCCAGAAGGTGAGCGGCGCGTACCGCAGCCAGCGGGGGTCGGCGGTGGACAGGACGGGATCGTCGGCGGCCGGCCGCTCGGCCCGGGCGAGGAGTTCGGCGCGCAGCCGTTCGGCGTCGGCGCGGGTGAGGGCGTCCAGCGAGACCTGGCCGTGCCCGCCGGTGCCGGCGCGGAGGACGACGAGGCCGAGGAGGCGCTGGACGGGGTGAGCGGTGAGGTCGACGTTGCGGACGCGGTGCAGGGGGACGGACTTGGTGCGCCGGGTGAGCAGGCCGGTGCGGAGTTCGAGCGCGTCCGGGGTGACGCGGTAGTGGGTACGGAACCAGGTGTCGGAACCGAGGGCGGTGAGGGCCGCGAAGACGGCCGCGAGGATGGCGAGGCTGATCCACACGCGGGCGCCGGGGCGGCCCCCGGTGGCGAGAGCGGCCAGGAGGAGGGAGCCGAGGGGGGCGCCGAGCCAGGAGCAGTGGGCTATCAGGGTGCGGGGGGCGAGGCGGCGCCAGGGGG
>NZ_JBPQTX010000311.1:0-8014 GCF_051386555.1 Streptomyces sp. URMC 126 | reverse complement strand
GCGCTACCTCGCCCCTGCCCCGGCCCCTGCCCCCGCGCCCTCCAGCAGCGCGACGGCCTCCTCGCGCAGGTCCACCTTGCGCACCTTGCCGCTCACCGTCATCGGGAAGGTGTCCATGACCCGCAGGTAGCGCGGGACCTTGTAGTGGGCCAGCCGGCCGCGGCAGTAGCGGGCCAGTTCGTCACGGCTGAGGCCGCCCGCGTCCTCGCGGAGGATGACGCAGGCCATGATCTCCTCGCCCATGTGCTCGTCGGGCACCCCGATGACCTGGACGTCGGCGATCTTCGGGTGGGTATACAGGAACTCCTCGATCTCGCGCGGGTAGACGTTCTCCCCACCCCTGATGATCATGTCCTTGCTGCGGCCGACGATCCGGACGTACCCCTCCTCGTCCATCACCGCGAGGTCGCCCGTGTGCATCCAGCGGTCGGCGTCGATCGCCTCGGCCGTCCGCTCGGGGTCGTTCCAGTAGCCGAGCATCACCGAGTAGCCGCGGGTGCACAGTTCGCCGGGCTCGCCGCGGGGGACGGTGGCGCCGGTCTCCGGGTGGACGATCTTCACCTCGATGTGCGGGTGCACCCGTCCGACCGTGCCCGTCCTGCGGTCCAGGTCGTCGTCGGGCCGGGTCTGGGTGGAGACGGGAGAGGTCTCGGTCATGCCGTAGCAGATGGTGACCTCCTCCATGTGCATCTCGGCGACGACGCGCTTCATCACCTCGGCGGGGCAGGGCGAGCCCGCCATGATGCCGGTGCGCAGCGAGGAGAGATCGTAGGTGGCGAAGTCCGGCAGCTCCAGCTCGGCGATGAACATCGTGGGCACGCCGTAGAGGGCGGTGCAGCGCTCGCGTTCGACGGCGTGGAGGGTGGCGGTGGGGTCGAAGGTGGGGGCGGGGATGACCACGCAGGCGCCGTGGGTGGTGGCCGCCAGGTTGCCCATGACCATGCCGAAGCAGTGGTAGAAGGGCACCGGCAGGGCGATCCGGTCCTCCTCGGTGTAGCCCAGCGTCTCGCCCACGAAATAGCCGTTGTTGAGGATGTTGTGGTGGGAGAGGGTGGCGCCCTTGGCGAAGCCCGTGGTGCCGGAGGTGTACTGGATGTTGGCGGGGTCCTCGGGGCTCAGCCCGGCCTCGCGTGCGGCGAGCCGCGCGCGGGGTGTTCCGGCGCCGAGCCGGACGAGGCCCGTCCACGTCGGGTCGTCCAGGTAGACGACGTCGCGCAGGGCCGGGCAGTCCCCGCGGACCTGTTCGACCATGCGCCGGTAGTCGCTCGTCTTGTAGGCGACGGCCGAGATCAGCACCGAGACGCCGGACTGCTTGAGGACGTAGGAGAGTTCGTGCACCCGGTAGGCCGGGTTGATGTTGACCATGATCGCGCCGATGCGCGCGCTGGCGTACTGGACGATCATCCACTCCGGGCAGTTGACGGACCAGATGCCCACCCGGTCGCCCTGCGCCACCCCCTTCGCGAGCAGCCCCAGCGCGACCTCCTCCACGGCACGCCCGAACTCCGCGTACGTCCACCGCCGCCCGCCCTGGACGTCGACGAGCGCCTCGCGTTCACCGAAGAGGGCGACGGTACGGGTGAGACTGGCGCCGATGGTCTCTCGAAGCAGGGGGGTGTCGACGGGGCCGCCCGCGTACGAGGGTGTGCTCACCGGTGGTCTTCCTCTCTGAATTCGGTCCCGCCGCCCTGCGCGGTGCGGGCGCGCAGCTCGATGCGGCGGATCTTGCCGGACACGGTCTTGGGCAGCTCGGCGAACTCCAGCCGGCGGACGCGCTTGTACGGGGCGAGGACGGCGCGCGAGTGGGCGAACAGCGCCTTCGCGGTGTCCGGCCCCGGCTCCCAGCCCTCGGCGAGGACGACGTACGCCTTGGGCACGGACAGCCGCAGCGGGTCGGGCGCGGGCACGACGGCGGCCTCGGCCACCGCCTCGTGCTCCAGCAGCGCGCTCTCCAGCTCGAAGGGCGAGATCTTGTAGTCGCTGGACTTGAAGACGTCGTCAGCGCGGCCGATGTAGGTGATGTAGCCGTCCGCGTCCCGGGAGCCGATGTCACCGGTGCGGTAGTAGCCGCCGGCCATCGCCTCGGCGGTGCGCTCGGGGTCGCCGGCGTAGCCGGTCATCAGGCCGACGGGGCGGGTGGAAGGGCCGTTGGGGGCTGCGGTGCCGTCATCGGGGCCGTCGGAGAGGGCGAGGCAGATCTCCCCCTCGTCGGCCGGCTCGCCGGTGACCGGGTCCAGCAGGACGACGGTGAAACCGGGGCTCGGACGGCCCATGGAGCCCGTCTTCAGCGGCTGACCGGGCGAGTTGGCCACCTGGACGGACGTCTCCGTCTGGCCGAAGCCGTCCCGGATCGTGACGCCCCAGGCGCGCCGGACGGCCTCGATGACCTCGGGATTGAGGGGTTCGCCCGCCGCCACCACCTCGCGCGGCGGGGTGCGCAGGGCCCGCAGGTCGGCCTGGATGAGCATGCGCCACACGGTGGGCGGGGCACAGAAGCTCGTCACGCCGCAGCGGTCCATCTCGGTCATCAGGCGGGCCGGGTCGAAGCGGGTGTAGTTGACGACGAAGACCGTCGCGCCGGCGTTCCAGGGCGCGAAGAAGTTGGACCAGGCGTGCTTGGCCCAGCCGGGCGAGGAGATGTTGAGGTGCACGTCACCCGGGCGCAACCCGATCCAGTACATCGTGGTCAAGTGACCGATGGGGTACGAGGTGTGGGTGTGCTCGACGAGTTTGGGACGGGCGGTGGTGCCGGAGGTGAAGTACAGGAGCAGGGGGTCGTCGGCGCGGGTGGGCCCGTCGGGTTCGAAGCCGTCGTCCCCTTCGGCCTCCTCACTGCCGGTGGCGTCCTCGTCCTCGTAGGGGAGCCAGCCGGGCGGCGGAGTACCGCCGACCGCGATCCGGGTGTAGTCGCCCGGCACCTCGGCGAACTTGCCGGCGTCGGCGGTCCGCACGACGACGTGCCGGGCGCCGCCGCGGCCGACGCGGTCGGCCAGGTCGGCGGGGCCGAGCAGCGGGGTGGCGGGAATGACGACGGCGCGCAGCTTCATCGCCGCGAGCATGGTCTCCCAGAGCTCGGCCTGGTTGCCGAGCATGACGACGATCCGGTCGCCCGCGCGCACGCCGCGTCCGCGCAGCCGGCGGGCGACGCGGTCGGAGCGGCGGCGCAGGGCGTCGAAGGACAGCTTCGTCTCGGTGCCGTCCTCCTCCACGATCCACAGGGCCGTGGCGTCGTTCCCGCGGGCGAGCGGGTCGAACCAGTCCAGCGCCCAGTTGAACTCGGCGGGCCGGGGCCAGACGAAGCCGTCGTAGGCGGCGCGGTAGTCCTCCCGGTGGGCGAGCAGGAAGTCACGCGCCGCCCGGAAGGCGTCCGCTCCGGAGGGGCCGTGCGCTCGGGCGGGGCCGCGCGATGTGGCCGCTCCGGCCGGCGCCGGTGTTCCGGACGATGCCGGTGTTCCGGTCGGTGCCGTTGCTCCGGCCGGTGCTCCGGCCCTCTCTTCTGCCGCGTCCTGTGCCGCCACGTGTCCTCCAGTCGCCGCGCGAGCCGTCGATCTCGATCCGCAGGTGAGCATCGTGCGTCGGTGATCGAAGACCCGCCAGCCCCGGACAGGGCTGTCCGCGCCGCGCGAACAGGGGATTCCCGCCGGGGTTCCCTGGGGACGGCCGTCCCCGCTCAGGTTCTTCCAGATTCTTTGCCCGCCCATGGCAGCGTGGTAGTGGGACCCGGCGCACGGCAGGGGCGCACACCCGGCGCACGGGTTCACGGCGGTCGGTCGCACGCCGGGTCTTCCCGGGCCTACGGCCGTTCCGGCCACGCAGAAGCGCCGGGGACGTGCATCGGCTGCGCCGATAGTGCGTCAACGGGCCGTCAAAGCTCCCGTGTGACGGGTCAACAGGATGTCAAGGAAACGGTCATCCGGTCGCCGTCCGGGCATACCGTGGGCAGCACGGCGCCCCGGCTGCCGGCCGGGACGTACGGCAGTACCCGTTACGCCCGCTATCCCCTCACCCAGTCACCCAGCCGTTTCCGCTTGCCTACGGAACAGCTTCCCCTCACCCCACTCTCCCCTCATCCTTCCCGAGGACTGTCATGCGTGTGAACCGAACTCCCGCCGAAGCCGCCGCCGTAGCGGCCGTGACGGCCGCCCACAGCCCGGTGGCCGACGGCGGGGAGTCCTCCGAAGAGCCCTCCCATCCCGGCGGGGCGGTGACGGCGCCCCGGTCGAGGCCGGGAGCGGGGACGACGTCCGTCACGCCGCCGTCACCGACGGACACGTCCGAGCCGTCCCTCGCCTCTGCCGCGTCCGCCGCTCCTTCCGCTTCCGCCGCAACCATGGCGTCCACCGCACCTGTCACGCCCCTCGCGCCCGCCCTGACCGCCCCTTCCGGCCTGCCGGTACCACATGTCCCGCCCGCTCTGACGACTCCCTCGGACTCGCTCGTCCCGTCGGCAGTGTCCGTTCCCCGCCGCGCGCCCTCCGCCGCCCCACCGCCACCTCCTCTCACGACGGCGCCCTCCTCCGCCCCGGCCTCTCCCGATCCGGTCTCCGCTGCTCCGGTGCCGACCGATCACCCGGCGTCCCCGCCGATGGACGCGGCGCTGTACGTGCCCGTGCGCCCCTGTCCCGTCGGCTTCACGCTCCGCGTCTTCCGTACGCCGCTCGGCGACCGCACGGCTGTCGCCTTCAGCACGCCCGCGCGGCTCGCCGCCTGTCTCGGCGCACACCAACCGGCCGTCCGGCTCGCCCTGCCGGCCGTACGAGCACTGGCCACGCCCCTCGGTGTCACCACGGTCTCGGTGGACCCGCAACTCACCGCCCCGGCGGTCCGCCGCTCCTCTGACGGCCCGTCTCCGGCGGCTCTGCGGCACACGCTCCCGGGCTGACTCCGAGGGAACGTGTCCGGCGCGGGGCGTGCGCTCTCGTCCGGTGCGGACCGGGCGTTGCGCAGCCGACTGCCGCTCTCGCGGTCCGAACCCTGCGTTCACCGGGGCCGGAGAGGGACGGCCGCCCGGTCCCACCGGAAGGCCCTCAGCGGTCCGGCGGCACCCGCCGTTCATCCGGCGGCGCCCACCGTTCGTCCGACGGGCGCGCGGCGAACGCCCGACGCGGCTCCGGCACTCACCCGGTGCGGGCCGGGTACCCGCCCGGCGCTGGTCAAGTGCCTCACCGGATGCCGGACCCCTGCCCTTCCGGGACAGGGCCACCGCCCCGGACCGGTATGGACCCCGCGTCCGTCCGGCGTGTGGCCCACGCCCCGCGCCGGCGGAGCCTGCGGTCAGTCGGGCACGCGCCCGGCGAACGCCCGACGCTGGTCGAGTGCCTCACCGGACGCCGGACCCCCGTCCTTCCGGGGACAGGGCCACCGCCCCGGACCGGTACGGACCCCGCACCCGGCAGACGCCCGACGCGGCGCCGGCACTCACCCAGTGCGGGCCCGGCACCCGCCCGGCGCGGGTCAAGCACCTCACCGGACGCCGGACCCCCGTCCTTCCGGGGACAGGGCCACCGCTCCAGACCGATGCGGACCCCGCGTTCGTCCGGCGTGGCCCGCTACCCGCTCCGGCGGGTCGGCGGCCACCCGGGCGCGGGCCGGGCACCCGCCCGGTGCTGGTCAAGCACCTCACCGGACGCCGGACCTCCGTCCTTCGGGGACGGGACCGCCGCCCGGTCCGGTGTGTACTCCGTGTTTCTCCGGCGGAGTCTGCGGCCACCCGGGCACGCGCACGGCCCGCGCCCGACGTGGTGCCGGCACTCACCCGGTGCGGACCGGGCTCCCGCCCGGCGCGGGTCAAGTGCTTTACCGGACGCCGAGCTCCGTCCTTCGGGGACGGGACCGACGCCCGGACCGGTACGGACCCCGCGTTCGTCCAGCGTGGCCCGCTACCCGCTCCGGCGGGTCTGCGGTCAGTCGGGCCCGCGCCCGACGCGGCGCCGGCGCTCGCCGGGCGCGGGCCGGGCATCCGCCCGACGCGGGTCAAGTGCCTCACCGAACGCCGAGCTCTGTCCTTCGGGGACGGGACCGACGCCCGGACCGGTACGGACCCCGCGTTCGTCCGGCGTCGCTCGCGCCCCGCTCCGGGCGGAGTCCGCCTCGCCCGGGCGCGCGCCCGGCAGTTCTCGGGCATACGCCCGACGCGGCTCCGGCCCTCGCCCGGAGCGGGCTGGACATCCGTCCGGTGCGGATTCCGCGCCCGTCCCGAGCGGCGTCGGCGGGCGTCCGTCTCGCGCGCGACAGGCGTCTGCTCGGGGCGGGGGCGGTTCGAGTCCGGTCGCGAGGCAGCGCGGTCGTCACCACCCCCGCCGTCCCCGTCGCGTACCGCCTACCGTGCGCTGTTCCGCACGCCCACGTTCCGTAACGCGCCTCGCGCGCGAACGGCCCCACCTCGCGCGCGACATCAGCCCCTCATCCCTCAGCTTCACATGTAAGCCACTCCGCCCACGGACGCCCTCCGTGCCCGCACCCCGAGTGCCATCCGCCCATCAAGTCAAGTCCACCCATGCCGCAAGCAGCGAAGGGAATCACCGTGTCCACGCCCCTCCCCCTCCCCACCACCCCGCTCCCGGCCACCACCTTCGAATCCCCGGCAGTTCCCCGACCCCTCACCACCTCCGCCGCCCCCGGAGCCGCCGGGCCCGTGCCCCTGTGGCCGGCCTCCGCCCGTCCGCTGCCGTCCGGCGGTGTGGCCGTCGGCGGCGTCCCCTTGGCCGAGGTCGCCGACCGCTTCGGCACCCCGGCGTACGTCCTCGACGAGGACGAGGTCCGCGCCCGGGCGCGTGCCTGGCGCGCCGCGCTGCCCGGCGCCCGGATAGCCTACGCGGGCAAGGCGTTCCTCTGCCGCGCCATGGTCCGCCGGATCGACGAGGAGGGCCTGGACCTCGACGTCTGCTCCGCAGGGGAACTCGATCTCGCGGTCCACGCCGGCTTTCCCGCCGAGCGGATCGTGCTGCACGGCAACGCCAAGAGCCCTGACGAGCTGAGGGCCGCGCTCCGCCTCGGGGTCGGGCGGATCGTCCTCGACAGCGCGGGCGAGATCGCCCGGCTCGCCGCCCTCGTGCCCGCCGGCACCCGGCAACGGGTACTGATCCGGGTGGTACCGGGAGTGGCGGCGGGGGCGCACGCGGCCGTACGGACGGGCGTGGAGGGCCAGAAGTTCGGGCTGCCGATCGCGGGCGGGGAGGCCGAGGACGCGGTGGCGCGCGTCCTGGGGCAGCCCCGGCTCGAACTGGTGGGCCTGCACTGCCACCTCGGCTCGCAGATCACCTCCACCGACCCGTATGCCGTCGCCGTCCGCAAGCTCGTCGAACTGCTCGCCCGGCTGCGCGACCGGTACGGCGTCACTCTCCCCGAACTGGATCTGGGCGGCGGCTTCGGCATCGCGTACCGCCCCGGAGACCCGGCCATGGACCCGGCGGCCTACGCCGATCGCGTCACCACGGAACTCGCCCTGCGCTGCGCCCACGCCGACCTGCCGGTCCCCCGGCTGACGGTCGAGCCGGGCCGCTGGATCGCGGGGCCCGCCGGGGTGGCCCTGTACCGGGTGCTCGCCGTGAAGACCACGGCCGGCCGCACTTTCGCCGCCGTCGACGGCGGCATGAGCGACAACCCTCGCCCCGCCCTCTACGGCGCCCGCTACACCGTCCGTCTGGCGAACCGTTCCTCCTCCGCGGCGGACCGCGCCGTGACGGTGGTCGGCCGGCACTGCGAGGCCGGCGACGTGCTCGCCGAGGACGTCCCCCTCCCCGCCGACCTGCGCCCGGGCGACCTCCTGGCGGTGCCCGCCGCGGGCGCGTACCACCTCTCCATGGCCTCCGCCTACAACCAAGTCGGCCGCCCGCCCGTGGCAGCGGTCTCCGGTGGCCGCGCACGGCTCGTCGTCCGCCGGGAGACGTCGGAGGACCTGCGGAGCCGCGACGTCGGGGAATGACGTCCGACACTCTCAGGCCGCCACGCCGCCAGACGTAGGCGTAGGCGACGAAGACGGTGAGTACGAAGAGCAGCATTTCGACGAGGCCGA
>NZ_JBPQTX010000310.1:0-8066 GCF_051386555.1 Streptomyces sp. URMC 126 | reverse complement strand
CCCCCCCCCCCCCCCCCCCCCCCCCCCCCCCGGCCGGTGCGGCGCGTCACGGCGGGCGGATGCCGCCGGGGCGGTCCACCGCGGACCGCCGTGCGCGCGCCGGCCGGCCGGGGGCGGCGGCTCAGTCGTGCTGCGCGAAGCTGGGCAGCTGACGCAGCTTCACCTTCGAGCTGGTGTTGAACGACCAGTCCAGCATCTTCACGGCGTCGGGGTACCGCTTGGCCGCGTCGTTGAGGATCACGCCCACGACCGTGCGCTTGCCGCGCTGGGCGGCGAACACCAGGCACGGACCGGCGGCCGTGCCGGTGCCGGTCTTGATGCCGATGGCGCCCTTGTAGGACCCCAGCAGCTTGTTGGTGTTGTACCAGGTGTACGTGCGGTTCACGTTCGTCGCCTTCTGGCGCGTGCTGGTCGCCTTGACGACCGTGGCGAACGTGGCGTTGCCCAGCGCGTGCCGCGCGAGCTTGGCGATGTCGCGCGGCGTGGAGTGGTTCGCTCCCGCCTGCGATATGCCGTCGAACGAGTCGTACTTGGTGTTCTTCATGCCGAGCGCCGCGGCCTTCTTGTTCATCTGGGCGATGAACGACTTGGTGCGCGCGGCCTCGGTCTTGCCGGTGCCGAAATTGTCGGCGAGCGCGTACGCGGCGTCGCACCCGGAGGGCAGCATCAGGCCGTACAGGAGCTGCCGGACCGTCAGCTTGTCACCGGCCCGCAGGTCGGCGGTGCTCGCGCCGTTCTTCGCGACGTAGTCGCGGTACGACTTCTTGATGGTGATCTGCTTGTTCAGGTTGACGCCCCGCGTGTCCAGGACCACGGCGGCCGTCATGATCTTGGTGGTGCTGGCCATCTGGCGCCGGGTGTCGGCGTCCTTGGCCCACAGCTGCCGGTTGGGGCCGCTGTCGAGCAGGAACGCGCCCTTGGCGGCGATGCCCGCCGGGCCGGTCGCCGCCTCGGCCGTGGCCGCGGGAACGGCGACCGCGAACGCGGCGGTCGACGCGGTGACCGCGGCTCCCCACCGACGGGCCCGTCTTCCCCCAGATTGCTGCATATTACGTCTCATTCCTCACGAGTTGTCCCGGGTCTCTCATGGCCGGGTGGAACCAGCAGATCCTCCCACCCTTCCGGGGCACGGGGGAAACTCGGGCGGCCGGCGGGGCGTGAGGGGCGGAAACGCCTCCGTGCGGCAGGAGGTGAGGGCCGGTCAGACGGGAGCGGACGCCGGCGTCATCCGGAGCCGTCGGCCGCCGGGGCGGCGGAACGCCCCCGGGCGCGGCCCTTGTCCTTGCGCCGGACGTCCTGTTCCACGGCGCGCAGCAGCCCCGTCATCCGGTAGGGGACACGCTCGCGCAGCGCCATCTCGGTCCGGGTGCGCACCACGCCCGGGAGCTGGACCAGCCGCTGGATCACGTCCTCCAGATGGGCGGCGTCGCGGGCCACGACCCGCGCCATGAGGTCGCCGCCGCCGGTGATGGAGAACGCCTCTATGATCTCCGGCACCTCCGCCAGCGCGTCCGCGACCGGGTCGAGGTGCCCCTGGGTGACCTCGATGTGCACGAAGGCCAGGACGGGGTGGCCGAGCGCGGCGGGGGACAGCCGGGGGCCGGTCCCCGTGATCACGCCGTCCCGCTCCAGCCGGTCGAGCCGGGCCTGGAGCGTGCCGCGCGCGATGCCGAGCAGCCGCGCGTACTCCCGCGCGCTGGTCCGCGGCTGCTCCAGCAGGAGGCGCAGGATCCTGGTGTCCAGGGCGTCTACGGCCATCGGCGGACGCTCCCTCGTACTCGGGTGCCGGGCCGTCACTGTACCAATGGCCCAGTCCGCGGCCCGGGGCCGGGCAGCGGGCCGGGCCACCGGCCGGCTCGCGCCAGCAGGTGGAGGGCCCCGCCGCTCAGGCCTCCGACAGCGGCGACCGCGGGCTGCTCAGCACGGGCCCGGCCAGGCCCGCGACCGCCCGTTCCAGGTCGTGCAGGTGGGCGAGGGCCCGCTCCGCGCCCGGGTGGTGCTGCGGGGCCGCGAGCCCGAGCTCGGCGGCCGTCGCCGGGGCCTCCGCCGCGGGCAGCAGGGCGCGCAGCGCCGCCTCGACGCGCTGGCAGGCGGCGATCAGCCGGGCGTCGTGCGAGGCGTCGGGGTCGGCCGCGACCTCTGCCAGACCGCGGGCCTGCCGGACGCACTCGTCCAGGTGGGCGGTCACCTGCCGGGCGCGCTCCTTGCGCGCCCGCAGCGGGCTCAGCGGGTGCAGCAGCGGGGCCAGCGAGATCCGCACCCGGGCGAGGAGCGGCTCCAGCTCCGCGACGTACGGCGCCGGGTCCGCCGACGCCTCGCCGGCCAGCCGGCGCGCCGACTCGGCGGTGCAGTGGCGCACGGCCAGCACCGCCCGGCGGATCCAGGCGTCGGTGGCGGCGTGCGTGGTGACCGGCAGCACCAGGGCGACCGCCAGGGCCGAGGCCGCCGCGCCCACCAGGGTCTGCTCGAAACGCAGGAGCAGCAGGCCCGGGTGGAGGACGCCCAGCAGCCCGTACAGCAGGGACGCCATGACGGTCACGAAGAACATCATCCAGCTGTACGAGGGGGCGGCCGTGTAGAAGATGCCGAAGACGCAGAGCGCCACCAGGACGGCGGTCGGCGCGGGGGCGCCGTGCAGCGGCACCGCGACGACCAGCCCCACGGCGATGCCCGCCACCGTGCCCACCACCCGGCGGAAGCCCCGGACCAGGGTCTCGCCGCGCGAGGCCGTGTTCACGAAGATCCACCACGCGGTGCCGACGGCCCAGTACCAGCGCTCGTCCGAGACCAGGTGGCCGACGCCCAGGGCCAGGGCGCACGCGAACGTGTTCTGGAACGCCTGCCGGGTCGTCGGACGCTCCAGGCCGCGCGCCGCCGCCGGCGCGGGGGCGATGACCGGCGGCAGCCGGCGCTCCCAGCACCAGAGCCCGAAACGGACCAGCGACGACGAGACCAGCGCCAGCGCCATCGCCGTGTAGAGCGGCGCCAGCCCCTCCGGCACGGCGTGCAGGAACTGCGCCATGAAGAACATCATGAAACCGAAGATGCCCAGGGCCTGGCCCCGGGGGCCCCAGCGCCGCGCGTACACCCCGGCGAAGACGACGCCGAGGAACGCCGCGTCCCGCGCCACGGGGAGCCCGTGCAGCACGGTCGCCAGCGCGAGCACCGGGACGCCGACGGCCGGCAGCCACGCCGTGGTGACCGCCTGGTCGCGGACCAGGGCGTCGGTGACGGTGAAGAGGGCCAGCAGCGCGGTGAGACCACCGGCGATCGAGGCACCCACCGAACCGGTCGCCAGATGGGAGACCGTCACCGCCAGCCCCACGCCGAGTACGGCCCGGGCCGAGCTCCGCAGCCGGACGCGGCCCGGATCCGGAGCCGCGAACATCTTCTTCAGCTTCACCACCCTCTTCCGATCGCGCGCACAAAAGAGGCGCCGCGGGGATCCCGCAGCGCCATTGACAGGTTCATCAAAACATCCATGGGCCATATGGCTCAAGACAACGGAGAGAAGATGGGCCATCGGCCCACTTTTACCAGGCGGTAACCCGGTGTGCGCAGGGCCATCGGACCAGCCGCGACGCCGGGCCGTGCGGGGTGGCGCCGGGCGGTGTCAGTGGCGCCCTGTAGCGTCGGCACCGACGTGACGGGGACGTGAGAGGGAGGGGACGTGATGACGGTCAGCGGACGGCGCGAACGGCGCGCCTACATCGGCTCGTTCACAAGGGCGGGGGGCCCGGGCATCACCGTGGCGCGCGTGGACGGCGAGACCGGCGCCCTGACCCCCGTGTACTCCACCGCCGTCGCGGCGGACCCCTCGTTCCTGGCCCTGTCCGACGACGGGACCGCGCTCTACGCGGTCGGGGAGACGGAAGGGGGCACGGCCACCGCCTTCTCCCTCGCCGACCCCGACCGGCCGGAGCCGCTCGGCCCGGCCGTGCCCGTCGACGGCGACGCGCCCACCCACCTCGCGCTCGCCGGAGCCCGGCTGTTCACCGCCAACTACCGCTCCGGAAGCGTCAGCGCCCTGCCCGTCGCCGCCGACGGCGCGCTCGGGGCGCCGACCGCGGTGCTGCGGCACGAGGGCAGCGGCCCGGTGACCGCACGGCAGGCGGGCCCGCACGCCCACGCGGTGGCACCCGACCCCACGGGGCGCTGGCTGCTCGCGGTGGACCTCGGCACCGACTCCGTCCACGTCTCCGCGCTCGACCCCGGGACGGGGGAGCCGGTGCCCCACGGCGAGACGCGCCTGCGCCCCGGCAGCGGCCCCCGAACGCTCGTCTTCCACCCGCGCGGGCACCGGGCGTACGTCCTCAACGAGCTCGACGCGACGGTCACCGTCTGCCGCTGGGACGCCGGGACCGGCGCGCTGGAGCCGCTGGAGACGGCGTCCGTGGTGACCTCCGGGGCGGCCGACCCCACGTACCCCTCGACGCCGGTGCTCTCCGCCGACGGCCGGTTCCTCTGGGCGGCCAACCGCGGCGACGACACCCTCGCCACCCTCACCCTCGACCCCTCAGGGGACGGTCCCCGGCTGCGCTCCACCGTCGGCTGCGGCGGGCACTGGCCGCGCCACCTCGCCGCCCACCCCGACGGGGGCCTGCTGTACGCGGCGAACGAGCGGTCGGGCGATGTCACCTGGTTCACGGTCGACCCGGACACGGGCATACCCGAGCGGGCCGGTTCGGTCGCGGCGCCGGCCGCGTCGTGCGTGGTCTTCCGCTGACTCCGGCGGCCCGCCCGTGCCGGGCACCCGGCCCCGAAACGCGGGAAGGGCCTCGGCAGAGGCCCTTCCCGGCGGTCACGCGGTGGTACGGCGGGTCAGCGCACCGGCGCGCCCATCGCCGAGGGCTGGGGGGCGATACCCAGCAGCTCGGTGTACTTGGCGAGGACGAGCCTGCCGATCGCCGGGTACGCGCCCAGCGGCTCCGCCGCGGCGCAGCCCGCCTCCTTCGCGGCCATGGACGGCAGCGCCTCGTCGGCCTCCGGGCCGATCAGGCAGGGGGCGAGGGCCAGGTTGCGCGAGCCGGAGGAGCGGAGCTCGTCGGCGGCGCGGGCCACGGCGCCCTCCTCGTCCAGACCGGCGGCCAGCACGGGCACGGCCAGGCGCGCCGACAGCAGCATGCCGGTGATGCCGGCCGCCTGTACGGCCTCCGGGCCGCCGACCGTGGCCAGGACGATGCCGTCGGCCGCGGTTGCGACGGTGAACAGCCGGGCGCGGTCGGCGCGGGCCAGGCCCGCCTCGGAGAGGCGTACGTGCAGGGCCTCGGCGAGCAGCGGGTGCGGACCGAGCGTGTCCGTCAGCTCGAAGGCGGAGCCGCTGCTGACCACCGACTGGCGTATCCGCCGCAGCACGGCCGTGTCGGGGCCCGCCAGCAGCGGCACCACGACGGCGGCGGGCCCGCGGGCCCAGGCGGCGGCCTCCTCGTCGGAGGCGCCCCGCGCTTCGCTCGTGCGAGCGGTGTGCCGGGCGGCGGCGTAACCGAGGACGGAGTCCAGGGCGGGGAACCCGCCGGCGTCGCCCTCGGCGTCCACGTAGCCGATGCGCGCGTCCAGGCCGGGCAGCTCGGAGCGGGCGATGCTCAGGGTCTCCTCGGCCAGACGGCGCGCGGCCGGACCGGGGGCGCCGGGCACCGCGAGCACGAGCGGGGGCGCGGCCGCCGGCGCGGTCACGGGCTCCGGCCTCCGGTGCCGTCCGGACTGGCGGGGTCGGGGCATTCGTACAGGCAGGCCGGACGTGGGCCCTGTGGGGGAGCTCATGGCGCCGCATGTTATCCGGTCGGGAACCGCCCTGTTTGGGCGGGGGGCGATTGATCGCTCTCTGTCCTGATTTATTCGGTGGCTGATCCGATCACCCGAAGGTGTGTCCGGGTGACGCGGCGGCCGGAGCCCCGGTCGTGACGCTCAGCAGCGATCCGTCCGCCGGCAGCAGCAGACGGTCCGTCACCAGGGCGGCGGCGATACGGGACGCGCCGTCCAGGGGCGATCCCTCCGCGGCTGTCTGCCGAGCGTACGGAAGTTGCTTTCGCAACTCCTGACGGAGCGGCAGCAGCAGCGGTGGCCCGATTCCCGCCAGTCCTCCGGTGAGCGCGACGACGGGCGCCCGACGCCGGGGACCGCCCGCCCGTTCGTCCCCGCCACCAGGGCCGCCGGTGCCGCCGGAAGCGGCGAGGACATCCCCGGCACCGCCCCCGGCGCCCTCACCGTCCGCCGGCGGGCGCCCGCCGGTCGCGTCCGCGTCCGCCGGAGGGCAGGCTGCCGCCGCGGCCTCGGCGATGTGCCGGGCCGCCGTCCGCAGGATGTCCGCCGCCACCGGGCACGCCGCCGCGCACCGGCCGACCTCGGGCGCGAACGAGGCCAGCACGGCCGCCCGGTCGGGCCGGGGGTAGAGCGCCCCCGGCAGGTCGGGAGCCGGGCCGAACACGGCCTCCAGTCGCCCGAGCAGCGCCGGCGAGCCGCCCGGCCGCCCGTCGTACGCCCGCAGCGCCGCCTCCAGTCCGGCCCGGCCGATCCAGGCGCCGCCCCCGCAGTCCCCCAACAGGTGCCCCCAGCCGTCCGCACGCCGCCAGCCGCCGCCCGGGACGAGCCGGGTGCCGAGCGCGACCAGCCCCGTCCCGGCGGCCACGACCACGCCGGGACGCTGGCCGACGGCCCCGGCGTAGGCCGTCACGGCGTCGGAGGCCAGCGCGAGGCGCCGTACGCCCAGCTCGGCGCGGAGCGCACCCGGCAGCACGGCCCGGAGACCGTCGCCGAGCGCCACCATGCCCGCCGCGCCCACGCAGCCCGCCACACAGCGCTCGGCACCGGCCCGGCGCAGCAACTCACGGGCGGGCGGCAGGATCCGGTCGAGCAGGACCCGCGCGTCGATCCCCCGCTCGCCGACGGGCACCGGCTCGGCGGAGGACCAGGTGAGCGCCGGCCCGTCGCCGTACGCGGGGGAGACGGCGACACGGACGCCCGAGCCCCCCGAGTCGACCGCCAGCACATGATCGGCCCTGCGCTCCGGGCGCCGACGCGACGTCAGTTCCATGGGACGGCCCGGCGGGTCGGGTGAGGCCTCATGGCCGGCACCCTACTCCCGGGAGGCGCCTTGGGGTCAGGGCGCCCGTCGGGCCGTCGGCCCTGCCGAAGTCGCCGGACGGAGGGCATGTCGCGAGCCGGTAGAGTGGCGCGTCGTGGTAGCGAGGCCGTTGAGTGAACTAGTCGAGCCCGGTTGGGCGGACGCCCTGAGCCCTGTGGCGGGGCGCATCGCCGCGATGGGTGATTTCCTGCGCGCGGAGATAGCGGCGGGCCGTACCTATCTGCCGGCCGGAGCGCACGTGTTGCGCGCCTTCCAGCAGCCGTTCGACGATGTCCGCGTCCTGATCGTCGGGCAGGATCCCTATCCGACCCCCGGCATGGCGATCGGACTCAGCTTCGCGGTAGCGCCCGAGGTGCGCCAGCTGCCGGGCAGTCTGCAGAACATCTTCCGGGAGCTCAACAGCGATCTCGGTCTGCCCTGGCCGTCCAACGGTGACCTGACCCCTTGGACCCGGCAGGGCGTGCTGCTGCTCAACAGGGCACTGACGACCGCCCCGCGCAAGCCCGCCGCGCACCGCGGCAAGGGCTGGGAAGAGGTCACCGAGCAGGCGATCCGCGCCCTGGCGGCCCGGGGCAAGCCGTTGGTGTCCGTGCTGTGGGGGCGGGACGCCCGCAATCTGCGGCCGTTCCTGGGCGATTATCCGGCGGTCGAGTCGGCTCATCCCTCGCCCATGTCGGCCGACCGAGGGTTCTTCGGTTCGCGGCCCTTCAGCCGCGTGAACGACCTCCTGGTCCGCCAAGGCGCCCAGCCGGTGGACTGGCGACTGCCGTAAAGGGCCGAGCGGCGCCGGAACGGATCGCCGCTCCAGAGCGCGAAGTCCCCTGAGCGCGCCTGGTCACAGCAGCGCCGCCCGGCCTCGGCGCCCCGAGGACTGTGAACGGCGGGGGCCGGCGACGGAGCACCACGCACGGGTCGCTCCGTTTACGGAGTTCGACGAGGCCGAAATTACACGCAACTCCCCTTGCCAACCGCCCGGTTGAAGGTG
>NZ_JBPQTX010000309.1:0-8066 GCF_051386555.1 Streptomyces sp. URMC 126 | reverse complement strand
CCCCCCCCCCCCCCCCCCCCCCCCCCCCCCCCCCCCCCCCCCCCCCCCCCCCCCGCTTTCACGCTCCCCCTCAACGGCCGTTCCAGGCAAGGTCGTTGCGATAGCGTACGGATCAGCGCTGCACACGCGCCCCCCTTCACGAGGGACCCACGTACGTCGGGGTCCTCGTCCGGGAGGTCCTTCACGGGCTTCCACGGGCGGGGAGTCCGAACCCGGGCTCCCTCCGGAGCGGTCACCGGTCCTCTGACCGCGCACCGATGAAGGGGGGCGCCGTGGGGCGTCACCGCAAGAAGCCTCTGCACGAGCGGATCGCGGCAGTGATCCGGGAGTTCTGGAGGTGGCTCAACGAACGGTGACCGCCAATCCTCCGAGAAACTGAGGATTGACGGTCAACCAGCCGTCCGTTGAGGGCGGTGTCGGCTCTCGTCACCGGGTCCGAGCCGGGGCGAGAGCCTCTTTTTGGGTTGTGCTGTGGCGGCACGGCAGCGCCGCCTCGGTGACCGCCAATCCTCCGACTCACTGAGGATTGACGGTCAACCAGCCGTCCGTTGAGGGCGGTGTCGGCTCTCGTCTCGGATGACCGCCGAGGCGAGGGCCTCTTTGTTCCGGTGTGTTTCGCTGTGATGAAGGGGGGCACCTCGCCCAGGAAGACTCGTGAGCGAAGCTGTGGGGCGTCCCCGGCCCAGAGATTCCGGACTCCCAGGGCCACCAGCACTCTAGCGCCCCCGCGACACACCGTAAACGCCGCCACGTCAAGCGCCGTACCCGCCAACCCCCGTACGAGGGAGGCGGGAAGCCGCGCCCCGAACCGGCCGACGGCCGACGCCGACAGCCGGTGCCGGCAGCCGCTTCAGCCGGTCAGAAGACCGACTCCGCCTCGTCCATCCGGTCCTCCGGCACCCGCTTCAGCTCGGTGATCGCGTCCGCCAGCGGCACCATCGTGATGTCGGTGCCGCGCAGCGCGGTCATCTTGCCGAAGTCGCCGCGGTGCGCGGCCTCGACCGCGTGCCAGCCGAAGCGGGTGGCGAGGACGCGGTCGTACGCGGTCGGGGTGCCGCCGCGCTGGACGTGGCCGAGGATGACCGGGCGGGCCTCCTTGCCGAGGCGGCGCTCCAGCTCGCCCGCGAGCTTGGTGCCGATGCCGGCGAACCGCTCGTGGCCGAACTGGTCTATGGCGCCCTTCTTGTAGTCCATCGTCCCGTCGGCCGGGTGCGCGCCCTCGGCGACGCAGATGACGGCGAACTTCTTGCCGCGGGCGAACCGCTCCTCCACCATCTTCACCAGGTCGGCGGGGTCGAAGGCGCGCTCCGGGAGGCAGATGCCGTGGGCGCCGCCGGCCATGCCGGACTCCAGGGCGATCCAGCCGGCGTGCCGGCCCATGACCTCGACGACCATCACGCGCTGGTGGGACTCGGCGGTGGTCTTCAGCCGGTCGATGGCCTCGGTGGCGACGCCGACGGCCGTGTCGAAGCCGAAGGTGCGGTCGGTGGAGGAGATGTCGTTGTCGATCGTCTTGGGGACGCCGACGACCGGGAGACCGGCGTCCGACAGCATCCGGGCCGCGGTGAGAGTGCCTTCGCCGCCGATGGGAATGAGCACGTCGATGCCGTGCTCACGGGAGAAGTCCTTGGCGTTCTCGCACGCCTCGCGCAGCCGGGCGCGCTCCAGCCGGGCCGAGCCCAGGATGGTGCCGCCACGGGCCAGGATGCCGCTCACGGCGTCGAGGTCGAGCTTGCGGAACCGGCCGTCGAGCAGGCCCTTGAAGCCGTCCTCGAAGCCGATGACCTCGTCACCGTGCTCCGTGATGGCACGGTGCACCACCGAGCGGATGACGGCGTTCAGGCCGGGGCAGTCGCCGCCCGCGGTGAGGACTCCGATGCGCATCGTGCTGTGTCTCCTGCTGGTTCTGGTGGTCGCTAGTGGGACCTGTGAGCCGGACCCGATTGTTCCACGGGCCCGCGGGGCCCGCCGCGCTCGCGCCGGCGATCGTCAACCGACGCTGACGATCACCCCCGAGCCCGCCGCCCTCCGCCTGACGCGCGCCTTATCCAGGGTCGCAGGTATTGTCAAGAGGGCAAGACCACCCTAACGGGTAATTTCACAAGCCGAACAAACGCCACCCGAACAGCACACGGCCAGGGAGCAAGGAGAGCACGCGTGACGCGCAGCGTGTACGTGACCGGGACCGACCGCGGCGACGGACGCCAGGTCATCGAGCTGGGAGTCATGGAGCTCCTCACCCGCCAGACGGACCGGGTGGGGGTGTTCCGCCCGCTGGTGCACGGCGACGGGCCGGACCGCCTCTTCGACCTCCTCCGCACCCGCTACCGGCTGGAGCAGTCACCCGAAAGCGTGTACGGCCTCACCTACGCCGAGGCCGCCGCCCTCCAGGCCGAGAAGGGCACGGACGAGCTGGTCTCCCGGCTCGTCGAGCGCTTCCACGCGGTCTCCCGCGAGTACGAGAACGTCCTCGTCCTCGGCACCGACTTCATCGGCAGCAACCTGCCGGACGAGCTGGCCCTCAACGCGCGGCTGGCGAACGAGTTCGGCGCCTCCGTGATCACCGTCGTGGGCGGCGGCGGCCAGCCCGCCGAGGCCGTCCGCGCCGAGGCCCGCAACGCCTGCCGCGCCTACGAGGCGCTGGGCTGCGACGTCGTCGCCCTGGTCGTCAACCGGGTGGACCCGGCCGACCGCGAGGCGATCGCCGAGGGCCTGTCGGCGAGCCTGCCGGTGCCCTGCTACGCGCTCCCCGAGGACGCCTCGCTCTCCGCGCCCACCGTGGCGCAGATCGTCCGCAAGCTGGGCGCCGAGGTGCTGCTCGGCGACGACGCCGGGCTCAACCGGGACGCCAAGGACTTCGTCTTCGGCGGCGCCATGCTCCCCGTCTTCCTCCCGGCCCTGACCGACGGCTGCCTGGTGGTCACCCCCGGCGACCGCGTCGACCTGATCGTCGGCGCCCTCGCCGCGCACAGCGCCGGCGCCCCCTCGATAGCCGGCGTGCTCCTCACCCTGGACGAGCGGCCCGGCCCGGACATCCTGGCGCTGGCCGGCCGGCTCGCCCCCGGCACCCCGGTGATCTCCGTGCCCGGCGGTTCCTTCCCGACCGCGGCCGAGCTGTTCGCCGTCGAGGGCAAGCTCGACGGCTCGTCCCCGCGCAAGGCGGAGACCGCCCTCGGCCTGTTCGAGCGGCACGTGAACACCGCCGAGCTCACCGAGCGCATCGCCGTCGCCCGCTCCGGCCGCGTCACCCCGATGATGTTCGAGCACGAGCTGATCGAGCGCTCCCGCTCCGCCCGCCGCCGGGTCGTCCTCCCCGAGGGCACCGAGGAGCGGGTGCTGCGCGCCGCCGACGTGCTGCTGCGCCGCGACGTCTGCGACCTCACCCTGCTGGGCGAGGAGGAGGCCATCCGCAAGCGCGCCGCCGAGCTGGGCATCGACCTGGGCGAGGCGCAGCTCATCGACCCGCAGAAGTCGCCGCTGCGCGAGCGCTTCGCCGAGATCTACGCGGCGGCCCGCGCCCACAAGGGCATGACCGTGGAGCTGGCCCACGACGTCGTCGCCGACGTGTCGTACTTCGGCACGCTGATGGTGCAGGAGGGGCTGGCCGACGGCATGGTCTCCGGCGCGGTGCACTCCACCGCCGCGACCATCCGGCCCGCCTTCGAGATCATCAAGACGGCGCCGGGCGCCCAGATCGTCTCGTCGGTCTTCTTCATGTGCCTGGCCGACCGGGTCCTCGTCTACGGCGACTGCGCCGTCAACCCGGACCCGAACGCCGAGCAGCTCGCCGACATCGCCATCCAGTCCGCCGCGACCGCGACGCAGTTCGGCGTGGAGCCGCGGATCGCGATGCTCTCGTACTCCACCGGCACCTCCGGCTCCGGCGCGGACGTGGACAAGGTCCGCCGGGCCACCGAGCTGGTCCGCGAGCGCCGTCCCGACCTGCTGGTCGAGGGCCCGATCCAGTACGACGCGGCCGTCGACGCCGCCGTCGCGGCCACCAAGCTGCCGGGCTCCGAGGTGGCCGGCAAGGCGACCGTCCTCGTGTTCCCCGACCTGAACACGGGCAACAACACCTACAAGGCCGTACAGCGGTCGGCCGGCGCGGTCGCCGTCGGCCCGGTCCTGCAGGGTCTGCGCAAGCCGGTCAACGACCTGTCCCGCGGCGCCCTCGTCCAGGACATCGTCAACACGGTCGCCATCACGGCCATCCAGGCCCAGGGCGACCAGCGCGGCGACCGCGTCGAGCCGTGACGCCCCTCCCGCTCCCCGACGTTCCCCCCACCACGGAAAGCCCCATGACTGCCAACGCCCAGGCCACTGCCCCCGCCGCGACCCGCGTCCTCGTCCTCAACTCCGGCTCGTCCTCGCTGAAGTACCAGCTGCTGGACATGGCCGACGGCTCCCGGCTCGCCGTCGGGCTCGTCGAGCGCATCGGCGAGGACACCTCGCGGCTGGCCCACACCCCGCTGGCGACCGGCGGCACCAAGCGCGAGATCACCGAGCGGATCGCGGACCACACCGCCGCGCTCCAGGCCGTCGCCGCCGAGCTGGCGGCGGACGGGCTCGGGCTGGACTCCCCCGAGCTGGCCGCGATCGGCCACCGGGTGGTGCACGGCGGCAACCAGTTCACCGAGCCGACGCTGATCACCGACGAGGTGCTGGCGGAGATCGAGCGGCTGATCCCGGTCGCCCCGCTGCACAACCCGGCCAACATCACCGGCATCCGCACCGCCCAGGCGCTCCGCCCGGACCTGCCGCAGGTCGCCGTCTTCGACACCGCGTTCCACACGACGATGCCGGAGCACGCGGCGCGCTACGCGATCGACGTGGCCACGGCGGACGCGCACCGGGTGCGCCGCTACGGCTTCCACGGCACCTCGCACGCGTACGTCTCGCGGGAGACGGCGAAGCTGCTGGGCAAGGACCCGTCCGAGGTCAACGTGATCGTCCTGCACCTGGGCAACGGCGCGTCCGCGTCCGCCGTCCAGGGGGGCCGCTGCGTGGACACCTCCATGGGCCTCACCCCGCTGGAGGGCCTGGTCATGGGCACCCGTTCCGGTGACATCGACCCCGCGGTCATCTTCCACCTCTCCCGCAACGCCGGGATGTCGACCGACGAGATCGACTCGCTCCTCAACAAGAAGAGCGGTCTGATCGGACTGTGCGGCGACAACGACATGCGCGAGATCCGCCGGCGGATCGACGAGGGCGACGAGCAGGCGCGGCTCGCGTTCGACATCTACGTGCACCGGCTGAAGAAGTACATCGGCGCCTACTACGCGGTGCTGGGCAAGGTCGACGCGATCGCCTTCACGGCGGGTGTGGGCGAGAACGCGGCGCCCGTGCGCGAGGCCGCCGTGGCCGGTCTGGAGGAGCTGGGCCTGGCCGTGGACGCGGAGCTCAACGCGCAGCGCGGGGACTCGGCGCGGCTGATCTCCCCGGACTACGCGCGGGTCGCCGTCGCGGTCGTCCCGACCGACGAGGAGCTGGAGATCGCCACTCAGGCATACGCCCTGGTCAGCGCCTGATCGCCGTGGAGCCGGGGGTTCCGCCCCCGGCCCGCCCCTGTTCCTTCCCACAGCTCGAATATTCCGCTCCGAAACAAACCGATAGGATCTGCCCCATGCGCCGTTCCAAAATCGTCTGCACCCTGGGCCCCGCCGTCGACTCCTTCGAGCAGCTGAAGACGCTGATCGAGGCCGGTATGAACGTGGCCCGCTTCAACATGAGCCACGGCAGCCACTCGGAGCACGAGGAGCGGTACCACCGCCTCCGCAAGGCCGCCGAGGAGACCGGCCGCGCGGTCGGCGTCCTGGCCGACCTCCAGGGCCCGAAGATCCGCCTGGAGACCTTCGCGGACGGTCCGGTGGAGCTGGTGCGCGGTGACGAGTTCACCATCACGACGGAGGACGTCGCCGGCGACAAGACGATCTGCGGCACCACCTACAAGGGCCTGCCGGGCGACGTCGCCAAGGGCGACCAGATCCTGATCAACGACGGCAACGTCGAGCTGCGCGTGACGGAGGTCGACGGCCCGCGGGTCAAGACCATCGTCATCGAGGGCGGCGTCATCTCCGACCACAAGGGCATCAACCTGCCCGGCGCGGCCGTCAACGTCCCGGCGCTGTCCGAGAAGGACATCGAGGACCTGAAGTTCGCGCTCGCGATGGGCTGCGACATGGTCGCCCTGTCCTTCGTCCGCGACGCCAAGGACGTCCTCGACGTCCACCAGGTCATGGACGAGGTCGGCCGACGCGTCCCGGTGATCGCCAAGGTCGAGAAGCCGCAGGCCGTCGAGAACATGCAGGAGGTCGTCATGGCCTTCGACGGTGTGATGGTGGCCCGTGGCGACCTGGCGGTGGAGTACCCGCTGGAGCGCGTCCCGATGGTGCAGAAGCGCCTCATCGAGATGTGCCGCCGCAACGCCAAGCCGGTGATCGTCGCGACCCAGATGATGGAGTCGATGATCACCAACTCCCGTCCGACCCGCGCCGAGGCGTCCGACGTCGCCAACGCGATCCTGGACGGCGCGGACGCGGTCATGCTCTCCGCCGAGTCGAGCGTGGGCGCCTACCCGATCGAGACCGTCAAGACGATGTCCCGCATCGTCGAGGCGGCCGAGCAGGAGCTCCTCTCCAAGGGCCTCCAGCCGCTCGTCCCGGGCAAGAAGCCGCGCACCCAGGGCGGTTCGGTGGCCCGTGCCGCCGCCGAGATCGCCGACTTCCTCGGCGGCAAGGCGCTGGTCGCGTTCACCAAGTCCGGTGACACGGCCCGCCGCCTGTCCCGCTACCGCGCGGCCCAGCCGATCCTGGCCTTCACCACGGACGCCGCCACCCGCAACCAGCTCGCCCTGAGCTGGGGCGTCGAGACGTACGTCGTCCCGCACGTCGACAACACCGACGCCATGGTCGACCTCGTCGACGCCGAGCTCCTCAAGCTCAAGCGTTACAACGAGGGCGACACCATGATCATCACCGCCGGCTCCCCGCCCGGCGTCCCGGGCACGACCAACATGGTCCGCGTCCACCACCTGGGCCGCGAGAACTGACCGTTCCGGCCCCGAACGGCCGTGGCCGCCACTCGCCCCCGTGGAGGGCGGGTGGCGGCCACGGCCGTTTCCGGCGGCAGACGCGACCTCACCGGAACGGATCGCCCGCCACACCGCACAGCCGCACGAGCCCCGGCCCCTCTCCCTGCCCGGTGACCTTCGCGTAGACGGTGTACGCCCAGCCTGGCCGGATCGGTTCGGTCGGTCCTGTGGACGACTGACGCGGCGGGCAGGGCGACGGTGCGCCTTGGCGCGGGGCGCGGAGGGCGCGTCTGCCCTACGGGTACACCCCGTCCGTCACATAGACCCGCATGTTCGGGATGGTGAGCGTGCCCCCGAACTGGCCCGCCTGGCGGATCTTGACGTCCGTGAAGAAGATCGGGATGGGCAGCTTGAGGCCCGGGATGAGCGGGGGCGGGTGTTCGGCCGTGTAGTCGGCGGCGAAGAGGGGGAGGGTGCTGCCGAGGAGCTTCCCCTTCAATTGCTCCGTGTACATGGTGACCCGGCCGCCGCCGACGGTCGAGGTCTTGCCCGGACCGGACTGGTGGTAGATCCGCTTCCGGTCGTTGACCAGGGCGTGCAGATCGTCGATGGCCAGCTTGTCGGCGGAGAACTTGAGGACGGACTTCTTCTGTCCGCCCGCCGTGGTGATCTCCTTGACGCCCTCGTAGGTCAGTCCGGTCAGCGTGAGCCGGTCCGCCTCCAGGAACCAGGGGTTGTCGGCGAAGGCGGCCTGCCCGTTGTCCGCCCGTCGGTTGACGAGCGGGCACGGAGGCGGCGTCTTCGCGTCCGTGGTACCGGGCGACGGGCTGCTCGACGGTGACGAACCGGGCGTCTTGGTCGGGGTGGGGCTCGGGGACGCGTCCTTCGAACCGGTGGAGGGGTCCGCGGACGGCTCGCCGGTCGGGGGCGTCGGCTTCTTGGCCGCCCTTCCCTCCGCCTCCTTCTCCTTCCCGGCACCGTCCGGGCTCTTCCCCGGCCGGGGCGTCGCGGAAGTGGCGGGAGGGGTGGGAAG
>NZ_JBPQTX010000308.1:0-8102 GCF_051386555.1 Streptomyces sp. URMC 126 | reverse complement strand
CGGTCGTCCCGCGTCCAGGGGGCGCGCGGCGAGCGGGCGGGGGCGCCGCGCATCAGCGGGCCGCCCGGGCCGATGAAGTCGTCCTGGCGGACGTCGGGAGCCGTCGCGGCGTAGAGCGTGGGCAGAGCGCCGTGCTCGGCGGTCTGCGCCACCAGGCGGGTGGCCGTGGCGACGACGCGCTCCGTGCGCCGCCGGCCCTCCATCCGCACCGCGGCCGTCTGGAGGCCGGTGGCCGCGAAGCCCGGGTGCGCCGCCGCGGCGACCAGCGGGGAGCCGTCGGCTGCGAGGCGGCGGGCGAGTTCGTGGGTGAAGAGGAGGTTGGCGCTCTTGGAGCGGGCGTAGGCGGTCCACCGGCGGTAGCCCCGGTCCATCTGCGGATCGGCGGGGTCGACCGTGCCCAGGTAGTGCATAAAGCTGGAGACGGTCACCACCCGGGCCCCGTACCCGGCGTCCCGCATCCGCGGCAGCAGCAGGCCGGCCAGCGCGAAGTGCCCCAGGTGGTTGGTGCCGAACTGCATCTCGAAGCCGTCGACCGTGCGCCGCCGGGGCAGGGCCATCACCCCGGCGTTGGCGACCAGCAGGTCCAGCCGCTCCTCGGGCAGCTCCGCGGCGAAGGACCGTACCGACGCCAGGTCGGCGAGGTCGAGCCGGGCGAGGCGGACGTCCGCGCCGGGCACCTGCTGCCGCAGCAGCTCCTCGGCGGCCCGGCCGCGCGTCTCGTCCCGGCAGGCGAGCACGACCCGCGCGCCGCGCCGGGCCAGCTCCCGCGAGGTGACGAAGCCGATGCCGCTGTTGGCGCCGGTCACCACGGCCGTCCGGCCCTTCTGGTCGGGCATGTCGGCCGGCGTCCAGCCGTTCGTCATGTGCTCCTCCGCCCTGCCTCACCAGGCACATCGAGGGTGACCGCCACCTGCCACACCCAGCCTAGGGGACGGCACCGACAACGGCCCGCCCGATACGTGAACGGTCATCGGGCGGCCGGCGAACCGGAGTTGGCGCGTCCTCCGCCCGTACGATCCCGTGGTGACCCACGACATATCCCTGACCACCCTGCTCCTGCTCTGCCTCGCCGCGGTCGCGGCCGGCTGGATCGACGCCGTCGTGGGCGGCGGCGGCCTCCTCCAACTCCCCGCCCTGCTGGTCGGCCTGCCGCACGCCCCGCCCGCGCACGTGCTCGGCACCAACAAGGCCGTGGCGATCTGGGGCACGGCCGCCGCCGCGGTCTCCTACGCCCGCCGCGCCCCCCTCGACCTGCGCACGGCCTTCCGCACCGGGTTCGCCGCGCTCGCCGGCTCGCTGGCCGGGGCGGTCTTCGCGGCCGGCATCGACAGCGCGGTCCTCCGGCCGCTGATCATGGTGATCCTGGTCGTGGTCCTCGCCTTCGTCCTGCTCCGTCCGGGCTTCGGCGCCGCCGCCGCGGCCGCCGGCCCGGTGAGCCGGCGCCGGGTGTGGACGGCGATCCTCGTCGCCGGTCTGGGCATCGGCTTCTACGACGGCCTGATCGGCCCCGGGACCGGCACCTTCCTCGTCCTCGCGCTGGCCGGGATCCTCCACATGGACCTGGTGACCGCCTCCGGCACCGCCAAGATCGTCAACGTCTGCACCAACGTCGGCGCCCTGGTCACCTTCTCGCTCCAGGGCGCGGTGCTGTGGTGGGCGGCCCTGCCGATGGCCGTCTGCAACCTGGCGGGCGGGACGCTGGGCGCCCGGATGGCGCTGAAGCGGGGGAGCGGCTTCGTGCGCGGGGTGCTGGTCGTCGTGGTGCTGGGCCTGCTCTGCAAGCTCGGCTACGACCAGTGGGCCGCGTAGGGCGGACGCCGTTCGTGTGATCGGGGCGGACGGGACGGGACGTTCCGCCCCGCGTGTGGTGGATGGTTGACGATCATTCGTACGCTGGTCATACACCGGATCGTCGGTCGTCCGACGGTACGGAAAACCGTCCGGCGCGCCGTCCGCGCCGGACGGTGCGGTTAGCCTGTCGACGACCTTCCGAACGTGGTGGGGGTGCCTGTGCGTTTTCCCCGGTGGAGCCGGGCCCGGTGGGGCCGGGCCACGCTGGCGGGACTCTATGTCGTCGTCCTGGCGGCGGCCGTCCCGCAGGCCGGCGGCCACGGGAAGGACCGCAGCTGGACCAGCGAGCAGGCGCGCCGGTTCTGGGGCCCCGAGCCCACGGCGACCGCCGGGCGCGCGGTGACCGACGACGCGGCGGACGCCGACGGCAGGAGCGAGGCGCAGCGCGTCACCAGCAGCGCGCGGCACTTCGGCGGGGTGCCCTCGGTGGGCGTCCTCTTCTACACCGGCGAGGACATGAAGAGCCATCACTGCACGGCCAGCGTCGTCCACAGCCCCAAGGGGAACCTGCTCGCCACGGCCGGGCACTGCTCGATCGGCGAGGACGCCGCGTTCGTGCCGGACTACCAGGCCGGCGCCAAGGAGCAGCCGTACGGGGTGTGGGCGGTGGACCGCACCTTCGTCGACCCCAGACGCACCGACACCGGCGAGGGCTCCGACCTCGACTTCGCCTTCGCCACCGTCCGGCCCGACGCGAAGGGCCGTCAGATCGAGCAGGTCACCGGCGCCAACCGGCTGGCCCGCACCCCCGGCTACGTCAACCGGGTGACCGTCATCGGCTACCCCAGCGCGGACGACGACCCCGCCGACGAGGCCATCCGCTGCACCGCCCTGACGAGCAAGCTGGAGAGCCACAACCAGCTGAAGATGCGCTGTGACGGCTTCTTCTCCGGCACCTCGGGCAGCCCCTGGCTCGTCCACTTCAACGAGCGGACCCGGACCGGCGACCTGGTCGGCGTCCTGGGCGGGCTCAACGGCGGCGGTCCGGACGGCGACCGCTCGTCGCAGGTGTCGTACAGCCCCGTGAACGACGACGAGATCTTCCGGCTGTACGTGGACGCCATAAACAACCGCGAGCCCAAGCGGCAGGCGCGGCCCTCGCCCGGCTGACGGGCGCTCAGCCGCTCACCGGGGCGGCCTCAGCGCTCCGCCGCCCGCAGCGCCCGCTCCACCCCCGGCTCGTGCGGGCCCAGGAACCTGGGCCCCGGCCGTACGGCCGCGTCCATCGCGGCCTTGCCCGCCGCCAGGATCTCCCGCGCGCCGGCCGCGTACCAGGTGCGGTCGCGCCGGGCCTCCACGGCCACTCCGTACGCGTCGATCCCGGCCGCGTCGCACAGTGCCACCGCCCGCCGGATGTGGAAGTCCTGGGTGACCAGCACCGCCTTGCGCACCCCGAAGACGCGGCGGGCGCGGGTGCAGGAGTCCCAGGTGTCGAAGCCGGCGTAGTCGGCGACGACGCGGTCGTCGGGGACGCCGCGCTCGCGGAGGTAGGCGCGCATGGCGTCCGGCTCGTTGTACTTCCGGCGGCCGTTGTCGCCGGTGACCAGCACGACGCGGACCTTGCCCGCGCGGTACAGGTCGACGGCGGTGTCGAGCCGGTGGGCCAGGTAGGGGGAGGGCTTGCCCTGCCACAGTCCGGCGCCGAAGACGATGGCCACGGGCGCCGGCGGGACGTCGTCGGCCTGCCACAGCCGGGACTCGGCGGCGGCGTGCACCCAGGTGACGGGCAGCACGGCCAGCACGCAGGCCGCCATCACCGCCTGGACGGTCCGGCGCCGGCCCTTGCGGGTGGCGGGCAGCCAGCGGAACGGCCGCTTTTTCATACTCATGTTCGCCTCCCCCTTTCCGCACGGAAAGAACGCGATCCGGAGCGGCACGGTTCCCGGCGGACCGGGCGGGTCGCGTGGTCCGGGGGTCGGGGGCCGCTCGGGTCAGTGAGGCCGGACGGGCCGGTCGGGCCGGCGGGGACAGGCCGAGGGACCCCATGCCCTTGTCCGACCCGGGGACTACCGTCGGGGGTATGAACGGCTCAGCAGCAACCGCGCGCGGCGAAGCGCCCGCCCTCGACGGCTACGACGCCCCGGACCTGGAGCGCTGGGCCCCCGAGCCCGACAAGCGGCCGGGCCGCACCGCCTTCCAGCGCGACCGCGCCCGCGTCCTGCACTCCGCCGCGCTGCGCCGGCTCGCCGGGAAGACACAGGTCGTCACCCCCGGTGCCAGCGGCCAGGTGTGGGACGCCAGCCCGCGCACCCGGCTCACGCACTCCCTGGAGTGCGCCCAGGTCGGCCGGGAGCTCGGCGCCGCCCTCGGCTGCGACCCCGACCTGGTCGAGACCGCCTGCCTCGCGCACGACCTCGGCCACCCGCCGTTCGGCCACAACGGCGAACGGGCGCTCGACGAAGTCGCCGGGCTCTGCGGCGGATTCGAGGGCAACGCCCAGTCCCTGCGGCTGCTGACCCGGCTGGAGCCCAAGCGCTTCACCCTCGACCCCGAGACCGGCGAGCCGGCGAGCGTCGGCCTCAACCTCACCCGCGCCGCGCTCGATGCCGCCACCAAGTACCCCTGGCCGCGCGCCGGCCACCCCACCGACCCGGCCTCCGCCAAGTTCGGCGTCTACCCCGACGACCTGCCGGTCTTCCACTGGCTGCGGCAGGGCGCGCCCCCGCACCGCAGGAGCTTCGAGGCCCAGGTCATGGACTGGGCCGACGACGTCGCCTACTCCGTCCACGACGTCGAGGACGGCCTGCACGCCGGCCACCTCGACCCCAACGTCCTCGCGGCCGAACCCGAACGCCGCGAGATCTTCGCCGTCGCCGCCCGCCGCTACGCCCCCGGTGCCGACCCCGAGGAGCTGGCCGAGGCCCTCGACCGGCTGCTCGACCAGGAGTGGTGGCCGCACGGCTACGACGGCTCGGCCGTCGCCCAGGCCCGCCTCAAGGACGCCACCAGCCAGCTCATCGGCCGCTTCTGCCTGGCCGCCGAGACCGCCACCCGGGAGGCGTGGGGCCCGGGCCGGCTCACCCGGCACCGCGCCGGGCTCGTCGTCCCGCACGGCACCCGGCTGGAGTGCGCCGTCCTCAAGGCCGTCGCCGACCGGTACGTCATCCAGCGCGAGGACCAGGAGAAGCTCCGCGCCGACCAGCGCGTCGTGATCGCCGAGCTGGCCGAGGCACTGATCGCCCGCGCGCCCGACGGCCTCGACCCGCAGTTCCGCTCCCTGTACGGCGCCGCGGCGGACGACGCGGGCCGGCTGCGCGCCGTCGTCGACCAGATCGCCGCCCTCACCGACGCCTCCGCGCGCACCCTGCACGCCCGGCTCACCGGAGGCCGCCCGCCGTCCGCCGGCTGACGCGGGGGCGGAAGCGGAGGGCCCGGGCCGCGGACGGTCCCCGGCGCGGCCCTCTTCCGGCGGCCCGCCACGTGCGGGACGCTCGCACTGGCCGTTCCGGCGATCGCACCGGGGACTCGAAGCACATCGTTGCGAGGAGGCAGCAAGTGGTGGACGCGAACCAGACGTTCGTCATCGTCGGAGGGGGGCTCGCCGGCGCGAAGGCGGCCGAGACCCTCCGAGCGGAGGGATTCACCGGGCGGGTGATCCTCGTCTGCGACGAACGCGACCACCCCTACGAGCGCCCGCCGCTCTCCAAGGGGTACCTGATGGGGAAGGACGAGCGGGACAGCGTCTTCGTCCACGAGCCCTCCTGGTACGCCCGCGCCGACGTCGAGCTCCACCTCGGCCAGCCCGCCGTCCACCTCGACCGCGCCGCCCGCACGGTCCGCCTGGGCGACGGCACGTGCGTCCACTACGACCGGCTGCTGCTCGCCACCGGCGCCGAACCGCGCCGCCTGGAGATCCCCGGCACCGGCCTGGCCGGCGTCCACCACCTGCGCAGGCTCGCCCACGCCGAGCGGCTGCGCGGCGTCCTCGCCGCCCTCGGCCGGGACAACGGCCACCTGGTCATCGCCGGCGCCGGCTGGATCGGCCTGGAGGTGGCCGCCGCCGCCCGCGGCTACGGCGCCGAGGTGACCGTCGTCGAGCCCGAGCCCACCCCGCTGCACCGGGTCCTCGGCCCCGAGCTCGGGCAGGTCTTCACCGACCTGCACGCCGAGCACGGCGTCCGCTTCCACTTCGGCGCCCGCCTCACCGAGATCACCGGCCAGGACGGCATGGTCCTCGCGGTCCACACCGACGACGGCGAGGAGCACCCCGCGCACAGCGTCCTCGCCGCCATCGGCGCGGCCCCGCGCACCGCGCTCGCCGAGGCCGCCGGGCTCGCCCTCGTCGACCGGGAGGACGGCGGCGGCATCGCCGTCGACACCGCCCTGCGCACCTCCGACCCCGACGTCTTCGCCGCCGGCGACGTCGCCGCGGTCGAGCGGCCGGACGCCGCCGGCCGGCTCCGCGTCGAGCACTGGGCCAACGCCCTGCACAGCGGCCCGGCGGCGGCCCGCGCCATGCTGGGCAGGCCGGTCGTCTACGACCGGGTCCCCTACTTCTTCTCCGACCAGTACGACATCGGCATGGAGTACTCCGGCTACGCGCCGCCCGGCTCCTACGACCAGGTGGTCTGCCGCGGCGATGTCGGCAAGCGCGAGTTCATCGCCTTCTGGCTGCGGGAGGGCCGGGTGCTGGCGGGGATGAACGTCAACGTGTGGGACGTCACGGAGTCCGTCCAACGCCTCATCCGGTCCGGCGCCCGCCCGGACCCCGAGGCGCTGGCCGACCCCGGTGTCCCGCTGGACTCGCTGGTACCGGCGCCCTAGGGGCGTCGGAAGGGTTCCCCGGGGATGCCGTAGGGGCCGCCCCGGAGATCGCCCGGGTTCCGCGGACCGCGGGCCGGGGGCGTCACCGGCCGCCAGTAGACTTCACGCGTGGCAGGCAGGATCAACGATGACGATGTGAAGGCGGTCCGGGACGCCGTCCCGATCGACGCCGTCGTGTCCGAATACCTCCAGCTGCGCAACGCCGGCGGCGGCAACCTGAAGGGCCTCTGCCCGTTCCACGACGAGAAGTCCCCGTCCTTCCACGTCAGCCCGTCCAAGGGGCTGTACCACTGCTTCGGCTGCCAGGAGGGCGGGGACACGGTCGACTTCGTGATGAAGATCGACCACCTGTCGTTCACCGAGACCATCGAGCGGCTCGCCGCCCAGGCCGGCATCACCCTGCGCTACGAGGAGGGCGGCTACACGCCCGGCCGTCAGCAGGGCGAGCGCACCCGGCTGGTCGAGGCGCACAAGGTCGCGGCGCGGTTCTACGCCGAGCAGCTCGACGGCGCCGAGGCCGAGATCGGCCGGGCCTTCCTGGCCGGCCGCGGCTTCGACCAGGCCGCCGCCCGGCACTTCGGCGTCGGCTACAGCCCGGCCGGCTGGGACCACCTCACCCGGTACCTGCGCGGCCGCGGCTTCACCGACAAGGAGCTGATCCTCTCCGGCCTCTCCCAGGACGGCCGGCGCGGCCCCATCGACCGCTTCCGCGGCCGGCTGATGTGGCCCATCCGCGACATCACCGGCGACGTCGTCGGCTTCGGCGCCCGCAAGCTCCGCGACGACGACAACGGCCCCAAGTACCTCAACACCCCCGAGACGCCCATCTACCGCAAGTCCCACGTCCTCTACGGCATCGACCTCGCCAAGAAGGACATCGCCAAGGGCAACCGCGCGGTCGTCGTCGAGGGCTACACCGACGTGATGGCCTGCCATCTCGCCGGCGTCACCACCGCCATCGCCACCTGCGGCACCGCCTTCGGCGGCGAGCACGTCAAGATCCTCCGCCGGCTGCTGATGGACAACTCCCGGGCCAAGGTGATCTTCACCTTCGACGGCGACGCGGCCGGGCAGCGGGCCGCCCTGCGCGCCTTCGAGGACGACCAGAAGTTCGCCGCGCACACCAACATCGCCGTCACCCCCGGCGGCATGGACCCCTGCGAACTCCGGCTCGACAAGGGCGACGACGCGGTCCGGCAGCTGGTCGAGGAGAGCACGCCGCTCTTCGAGTTCGCCCTCCGCTCCGTCGTCGCCCGGCACGACGTCGACACCCCCGAGGGCCAGGCGGCGGCCCTGGAGGAAGCCGCCCCGATCGTCGCCCACATCAAGGACAGCTCGATCCGCCACCAGTACGCCGTGCGGCTGGCCGGGCTGCTGGGCATTCTCGACACCCAGTTCGTCGTCATGCGCGTCGGCCAGCTCGCCCGCTGGGCGCGCGAGCGCGAGGGCCGCGACGGCGGCCGGGGCCGGCAGGCCCCCCGCCCCGC
>NZ_JBPQTX010000307.1:0-8165 GCF_051386555.1 Streptomyces sp. URMC 126 | reverse complement strand
CCGCGCGGGGACGCGGGAGACCCTGACGGCCGTCCCCTCCCGCGACGTGACCGCACCACCCGATCCGCCTACCGTTCGGAAAAGGAGCTCTTTGTGGTCAGCCCGCACGCGGTGATGGGTATGGCGCTCGTGGCGCTGGGCCTGGTCCTCACCCCCGGCCCCAACATGATGTACCTGGTGTCCCGTTCGGTGACGCAGGGGCGGAAGGCCGGGCTGATCTCGCTGCTGGGCGTGGCCGCGGGGTTCTTCGTCTACCTGCTGGCGGCGGTCGCCGGCATCGCCACCCTCTTCGCTCTCGTCCCCGCCGTCTACACCGCGGTGAAGCTGGCCGGGGCCGCGTACCTGGCCTGGCTGGCCTGGCAGGCCCTGAGGCCCGGCGGGACGTCGGCGTTCGACCCGAAGCCGCTGCCGCCGGATCCGCCGCGGAAGCTCTTCACCATGGGGCTGGTCACCAATCTGCTCAACCCGAAGATCGCGATCCTCTACGTCTCGGTGCTGCCGCAGTTCGTCGACCCCGACAGGGGCTCCGTGCCGCTCCAGAGCCTGCTGATCGGCCTCACCCAGATCGTGGTGGCGGTCACCGTGAACGGCGCGATCGCCCTGACCGCGGGATCCGTCTCGGCGTTCCTCCGGCGGCGTCCGCGGTGGCTGCGGACGCAGCGGTACGTCATGGGGACGGCCCTCGCCGGCATCGCCGTGACGGTCGCCGTGGACTGAGCGCCGTGGGCCGACAGCGCCGAGCGCCGGGGTCCGCCCGACCGACCACCTACCCGCCCGTCAGGCCGGGCGGGTCAGACCCCGCAGGAACTCCCGGCCCGCCGCGGACACGCCCGCGAAGTCCGGCGCCTCCGGGTGCCACCGCTTCTCGTACTCCCAGCACAGCCACCCGTCGTAGCCGGCCGTGACGAGCTCCGCCACGCACGCGGCGATCGGTACGGCCCCCGTGCCCAGCGGCAGCGGAGCGGTGTCCTCCGCCGAGGCGACGTCCTTGACCTGGACGTATCCGAGGTGCGGGGCGAGGGCGGGGAGGCTGGTGGCGGGGGACTCGCCGTTCCGCCAGGTGTGCAGCAGGTCCCAGAGGGCGCCGACGTTGCGGTGGCCGACCGGGCCCAGCAGCCGTACCGCGTCCTGGGCGCGCGGGTGCGAGTCGTGGGTCTCCAGCAGTACCCGGACGCCCAGGTCGGCGGCGAGCGGGGCGACCCAGGCCAGCCGGCGCGCTGCGGTGTCCTCGGCGGAGTCGTCGCCGTCCGCCGGCTGCTCGCCGGCGCCGGGGAAGACCCGGACGTACGGCGCTCCTATGTCCGCGGCGAGCCGGACGAGCGCGTCCAGCTCGTCGAACACCGGCTCGTCGGGGCCGGGGCCGGCCACCCGGGTGTACCCGGCGACCCCCAGGATCTCCACCCCGTCCGCGGCGAACCGCCGTACGGCGTCGGCCCGTTCGGCCGGGCCACTGCCGGTGTGGAGGGGTTCCTCGGGGTGGGCGCGGAGCTCGACCCCGTCCCAGCCGTGCGCGGCGGCGAGCCGGGAGACGTCGGGGAGGGGGAGTCCGGGGACGGCGAGAGTGGAGAAAGCCAGTTTCACAGAGAACCGGCTTCCCCATGCGTAACGGACTTCTCGCCACGCGAGGTAACGGAATGATAACGCTTCGGATGGGCCGCAACCTCCCGGGCCTCCCGGCTGTCGTATGTGGCATCCGGCTTCCCGGGGGAGGTATCCGGGGGGATCAAGGGGAAGTCGGCCGGGGGGGAAGCGAGGGGCTCGGTCAGGGGACCGGGCCCCTCGAATCGCGTTCGCGGGGCGCCCGGTCCGTCCCCCGTGCGGCGTTGTCGTACCCCGGCGGTACCGTCACCCCATGGCACAACCGGCAGTGGTCGAAGGGGTGCTCGAACGCATCACCTACGCCAACGAGGAGAACGGCTACACCGTCGCCCGGGTGGACACCGGCCGCGGTGCCGGCGATCTGCTCACGGTCGTCGGCTCGCTCCTCGGCGCCCAGGTCGGCGAGTCGCTGCGGATGGAGGGCCGGTGGGGCTCGCACCCGCAGTACGGCCGCCAGTTCACGGTGGAGAACTACACGACGGTGCTCCCCGCCACCGTCCAGGGCATCCGCCGCTATCTGGGATCGGGCCTGGTCAAGGGCATCGGGCCCATCTTCGCCGACCGGATCACCCAGCACTTCGGCACGGACACCCTGCGGATCATCGAGGAGGAGCCGAAGCGGCTGATCGAGGTGCCCGGCCTCGGCCCCAAGCGGACCCGGAAGATCGCCGACGCCTGGGAGGAGCAGAAGGCCATCAAGGAGGTCATGCTCTTCCTCCAGACCGTCGAGGTCTCCACCTCCATCGCCGTCCGCATCTACAAGAAGTACGGTGACGCCTCCATCTCCGTCGTCAAGAGCGAGCCCTACCGGCTGGCCGCCGACGTGTGGGGCATCGGCTTCCTCACCGCCGACCGCATCGCGCGGTCGGTGGGCATCCCGCACGACAGCCCCGAGCGGGTCAAGGCCGGGCTCCAGTACGCCCTTTCGCAATCCGCCGACCAGGGGAACTGCTTCCTCCCGGAGGAGCGGCTGATCGCCGACGCCGTGAAGCTCCTCCAGGTGGACACCGGTCTGGTGATCGAGTGCCTGGCCGAACTCGCCGCCGACGAGGAGGGCGTGGTGCGGGAGACCGTGCCCGGCCCGGAGGACGGGCAGCCGGTCACCGCCGTCTACCTCGTCCCCTTCCACCGGGCCGAACTCTCCCTCGCCGCCCAGCTGTCCCGGCTGCTGCGCGCCGAGGACGACCGGCTGTCCGCCTTCCGGGACGTCGACTGGGACCGGGCCCTGACCTGGCTGGCCGGCCGCACCGGCGCCGAACTCGCCCCGGAGCAGCGGGATGCGGTCCGCCTCGCGCTCACCAGCAAGGTCGCCGTGCTCACCGGCGGCCCCGGCTGCGGCAAGTCCTTCACCGTCCGGTCCGTCGTCGAACTCGCCCGCGCCAAGCGGGCGAAGGTGATCCTCGCCGCGCCCACCGGCCGGGCCGCCAAGCGCCTGGCGGAGCTCACCGGCGCCGAGGCGTCCACCGTCCACCGGCTGCTGGAGCTCAAGCCGGGCGGCGACGCCGCGTACGACCGTGACCGGCCGCTCGACGCCGACCTGGTCGTCGTCGACGAGGCGTCCATGCTCGACCTGCTGCTCGCCAACAAGCTGGTCAAGGCGGTGGCCCCGGGCGCCCACCTGCTGCTCGTCGGGGACGTCGACCAGTTGCCGTCCGTGGGCGCGGGCGAGGTGCTGCGGGATCTGCTGGCGCCGGGGAGCCCCGTCCCCGCCGTCCGCCTCACCCGCATCTTCCGGCAGGCCCAGCAGTCGGGCGTGGTGACCAACGCCCACCGCATCAACTCCGGCCTCCCGCCCGTCACCACGGGCCTCGCCGACTTCTTCCTCTTCGCCGAGGAGGACACCGAGGAGGCCGGCCGGCTGACCGTGGACGTGGCCGCCCGCCGCATCCCGGCGAAGTTCGGCCTGGACCCGCGCCGGGACGTCCAGGTGCTCGCCCCCATGCACCGCGGCCCGGCCGGGGCCGCCGCCCTGAACGGGCTGCTCCAGCAGGCCGTCACCCCCGCCCGCCCCGACCTGCCCGAGCGCCGCTTCGGCGGGCGCGTCTTCCGGGTCGGCGACAAGGTGACGCAGATCCGCAACAACTACGAGAAGGGCGAGAACGGCGTCTTCAACGGCACGGTGGGCGTGGTCACGGGGCTGGACCAGGTCGAGCAGCGGCTGACCGTCCGCACCGACGAGGACGAGGAGGTCGGCTACGACTTCGCGGAGCTCGACGAGCTCGTCCACGCCTACGCCGTGACCATCCACCGCTCGCAGGGCAGCGAGTACCCGGCGGTCGTCATCCCGGTGACCACCGGCGCCTGGATGATGCTCCAGCGCAACCTTCTCTATACGGCGGTAACCCGGGCAAAACGCCTCGTGGTGCTGGTCGGCTCACGGCGGGCCCTCGGACAGGCCGTGCGCACGGTCGGGGCGGGCCGGCGGTGCACCGCGCTCGATCACCGGCTCGCCGTGGGAGGTGGTGTTCGTCTCTGAGCGGTTTACCAATCGGGGCGAAGGGGGCAGGATGGCACGCTGGACGGCACTCAGTGCCGCTCTTGGGCCCTATGGCCGACCCCGAGTGCACGGACCGCGTCCAAATGGGGGAAGGTAGGGGTAGTCAGGGCACCTCGAAGAAGAGGCACAACGTCGGTGAGGGATGACGTGAGCGACAACTCTGTAGTAGTGCGTTACGGGGACGGCGAGTACAGCTACCCGGTGATCGACAGCACCGTCGGTGACAAGGGCTTCGACATCGGCAAGCTGCGCGCCCAGACCGGTCTGGTGACCCTGGACTCCGGTTACGGCAACACGGCCGCCTACAAGTCCGCCATCACCTACCTGGACGGCGAGCAGGGCATCCTGCGCTACCGCGGCTACCCCATCGAGCAGCTGGCCGAGCGCAGCACGTTCACCGAGACGGCGTACCTGCTGATCAACGGCGAGCTGCCGACCGCCGACGAGCTGTCGCGCTTCCAGGACGAGATCACCCGCCACACCCTGCTGCACGAGGACGTCAAGCGGTTCTACGACGGCTTCCCGCGCGACGCCCACCCGATGGCCATGCTGTCCTCCGTGGTCAGCGCCCTGTCGACGTTCTACCAGGACAGCCACAACCCGTTCGACGAGAAGCAGCGCGACCTGTCGACGATCCGGCTGCTCGCCAAGCTGCCGACGATCGCGGCCTACGCGTACAAGAAGTCCGTCGGCCACCCCGTGGTCTACCCGCGTAACGACCTCGGCTACGTCGAGAACTTCCTGCGGATGACCTTCTCGGTGCCGGCCGCCGAGTACGACCTGGACCCGGTCGTCGTCAGCGCCCTCGACAAGCTGCTCATCCTGCACGCCGACCACGAGCAGAACTGCTCCACCTCGACCGTGCGCCTGGTGGGCTCCTCGCAGGCCAACCTGTTCGCGTCGATCTCCGCGGGCATCAACGCCCTGTGGGGCCCGCTGCACGGCGGCGCCAACCAGGCCGTCCTGGAGATGCTGGAGTCCATCAAGAACTCCGGCGGCGACGTGGACTCCTTCATCCGCAAGGTGAAGAACAAGGAGGACGGCGTCCGCCTGATGGGCTTCGGGCACCGCGTCTACAAGAGCTTCGACCCCCGGGCGAAGATCATCAAGGCCGCGGCGCACGACGTCCTCTCCGCCCTGGGCAAGGACGACGAGCTGCTGGAGATCGCGCTCAAGCTGGAGGAGCACGCGCTCAGCGACGACTACTTCGTCTCGCGCAACCTCTACCCCAACGTGGACTTCTACACCGGTCTCATCTACCGGGCGATGGGCTTCCCGACCGAGATGTTCACCGTGCTCTTCGCGCTCGGCCGGCTGCCCGGCTGGATCGCCCAGTGGCACGAGATGATCAAGGAGCCGGGCTCCCGCATCGGTCGCCCGCGCCAGATCTACACCGGCGTCGTCGAGCGGGACTTCGTGCCCGTCGAGGCGCGCTGACCCCTTCCGGGCCCGCTTTCGGTCCGCTTTCGGTCCGCCGGTCCGCCGGTACGGCGCCCTCGCCTCCCCCTCAGGGGGATGGCGGGGGCGCCGTTCGCATGCGTAGGGGTTTACCGGCGGTTACCCCTAATAAAAGATGATGTACGTAGCACATGTACATGGCATCGGAGGAAGTTGTACATGGCATCAATGAAAAGCGCCCCGGCTCCGATCCCCCCACGGGTCGGAGCGGGGCGCTTTCCGTCCCGGAGCGGATTCCCCCCACGGGATCCGTCCGGGAGTCCGAATGCGCGCCGCGCGCTCACCGTTCCCCGGCGCACCGGGTGCGCCGTCCCTCGGACGCGATCTGCCGGGACAACGTACGTACGGGAGGGCCGCTCAAAGCTCCCCGGGTACGTGTCCCGGCCACGCGTGGCCGGCCCGTCCCCCAAGACGATCCAGCACTGCCTGGTTAGACCAATCCTGACGAGGAATGGTTACCCCGGAATTGCTGTGATCTAGGTCTCTTGTTTTCGTCAGTCAAAGGGGGACGGAAAAGGGCAAGGGCCCTGAACGGAAATCAGGGCCCTTGTCTCGGAGGTAAGGCGGAGGCCGCCGCGGGCGGCGGCCGGTGGGATGTAACGGGGCGAACCCGGCGATAAGTGCCGTGTCGGGCCCGGCGGGGATGCCGGACCCGGTCCGGCGGGGGTGTCGGGCCGGGTAGGGCGGGGGCGCCGTATCGGCCCGGGCGGGGTGCGTCGGGTCAGACGCGGCCCACCAGCTCGTACCCCGCCTCGTCCACGGCGGCCCGTACGGCCTCGTCGTCCAGCGGGCCGTCGGAGACCACGGTGACCCGGCCGGCGGACGCCTCGGCCTTGACGGAGGTCACCCCGTCCAGCGCGGAGAGCTCGCTGCCGACCGCGCTCTCGCAGTGGCCGCAGGTCATGCCGGTCACCTGGTAGACGGTGGTGGTACCGGCGGTCGTTCCGTGCGTCATGCTGTGCTCCTCGGTGAAGTGGACCGGTTGGCGACTGCGCCGCCATCGTACCCCCCGGGGGTATGGATCCCGGTGTCGGGCCCCGGGGCGGCTCAGCCCCGGCGCTCGCGCCGGGCCCGGTTGCCGGGGCGTTCGGCGACCCACAGCCGGATGGTGTCGGCGAACCAGTACGGTTTCCCGCCCTCGGTCAGGTCGGGCGGCGGCAGCAGGCCGTGCTTGCGGTAGGACCGCACCGTATCGGTCTGCACCCCGATGTGTGCGGCGATCTCCTTGTAGGACCAGAGTCGACGGTCGGTCATCTCTCGCGCCTCTCCGCTGCGCCGCGGCCACGGAGGGGATCCGTCGGGGGGTCCGCGACGCCGCCGTTCTCGATCACGCAGCCTTGCCCGGCGGACGGCCCGGGCGAGCCGGGCGGGCGCGGCTGTGGAGCGGCTGTCGAGGAAGGCTGACCGGGCCGTGACGCTCGTAACCCGGTGGCGACGTGGTGTTCGGACGGGTGACGTCCGGTCGGTCAGGCGAGCCCGGCCGCGGCGGCCGGTTCCGACGGGCTCACCGGCCGGTTCTCCCGGCGGGAGAGCTCGCACGCCTCGGCGATCAGCAGGGCGTTCAGGCCCTCGCGGCCGGGGCACGGGCTGTCCAGCGCGCCGCGCACGGCGCGCACGAAGGCGTCCAGCTCGGCGCGGTACGCGCTCTCGAACCGTTCGAGGAAGCCGGGCCACGGCCGTTCCGGCGCTCCCGGCCCGGCCGGCTCGGCGGAGGTGAGCGGCGTCCGGGCGTCCAGGCCCACCGCCCACTGGTCGCGGTCCCCGCACAGCTCCGTACGGACGTCGTAACCCGCGCCGTTGTAGCGGGTCGCGGTCGCCGAGACGAGCGTGCCGTCGTCCAGGGTGAGCAGGGCGCAGGCGGTGTCCACGTCGCCGTGCTCCCGGAAGGCCGGAGCCCCCGCGTCCGAACCCCGGGCGTACACCTCCGTCACCTCCCGTCCCGTCAGCCAGCGGACGGCGTCGAAATCGTGCACCATGCAGTCGCGGAAGAGGCCGCCCGACAGCGGCAGGAACTCCGCCGGGGGCGGCGCGGGGTCGGAGGTGACGGCCCGGATGGTGTGCACCCGGCCCAGCCGCCCGGCCCGCAGCGCCTCGCGCGCGGCGCGGAAGCCGGCGTCGAAGCGGCGCTGGAAGCCGATCTGGAGCAGGGTGCCCGCCCGTTCCGCCTCGGCCAGGGCCCGGGCGGTGCCCGCCAGGTCGACGGCGATCGGCTTCTCGCAGAAGGCCGGGAGGTCGGCGTGGGCGGCCCGGGTGATGAGGTCGGCGTGGGACGCCGTCGCCGTGGCGATGACGACGGCGTCCACACCGGCCGTGAACGCTTCCTCCGGTGAGTCGAGCGCCTTCGCTCCGACTCGTGCGGCGAGGGCGGCGGCGCGGGGCGGGTCGGCGTCGGCGATCAGGAGCTCGCCCGCGCCTTCGGTGCGGGTCAGGGTCGCGGCGTGGAAGGAGCCGATGCGGCCGGCTCCGAGGAGGGCGATGCGGAGGTCTTTCACGGTGCTTCCTTGTGGGGTGGGAGGGGTGTGCCCCGATCCCGCCCCTTCGCCGCTCGTCCTCAAACGCCGGACGGGCTTGATTCAGCCCGTCCGGCGTTTGAGGACTGGGGGTACCCCCT
>NZ_JBPQTX010000306.1:0-8195 GCF_051386555.1 Streptomyces sp. URMC 126 | reverse complement strand
CCGCCGGGGCGGCTCGGGCGGGGGCCCGGGGCGCCCCGGCGGCGCCAGGTGCCGGTGTGGCAGGCGAATGCGTGTGATCACGGACCGCTCTCCCTCGTGGGCGGCGCGGCCGGCGCCACCCGGTCGTCCCGGTTGTTCCCGTTGTTCCGGTCATCCCATTCGTCCAGGATCGGGGATCAGGGCCCGGCCCGGCAGGGCCGAACGGGGTCCCACTGGGCCACTCGGGGCATGCGCCCCAGCTCAGGGGGTACCCGGCACGGACGCCGCGGGCGCCCGCCCCGGACGGCCCCGTCCCGGGGTGCCGGGGGCCCGGCCGTCCCGTACGGTCGAGCCGAGGCCCGGCGGGGCCCGGCGGCAACGGCCGGCGGCGGACGACCGGCACGGCGAACACGGCACGACGGCACCGCACGAGGCACGACGGCACGACGCAAAGGAGCTCCCGGTGACCGACCCGGACAGCGCGGACCACGTCAGCATCCATCTGACCGGCTGCGGCCGGGAGACCGCCGACGCGGTCATCGCCGCCTTGGACGCCGCCTTCCCCACCTCCCCCGGCACCCTCCTCGCCGAGCGGAGCGAGGGCCGGGGGACGGCTCCGGGCAAGCCCGTCGTCTGGTGCACGGTGGTCGACACCCGCACCCGCCGGCCGCGCACCGACCCCGGCCCCGTCCCGCTCGACGCGCCCGTGACCGTGGACCTGTTCGGCGCCGCGCAGCCCGTGCGCCAGGTGCGGGAGGAGCTGGCCGGGGCCTTCGGCGTCGAGGAGCACGGCACCGTGCCGGGCGAGCACGAGCTGGAGGTGCGCCTCCTCCTCACACCGGCCACCGGCGCCCCGCCCGCCGGCTGAGCGGAGGGGGCGGCCGGGCCGGCCGAGCGGCGGGCGGCCCGCACCCCGTACCGTACGTCGCATGGCACAACAGACGGTTCCCGAGGACCGGCCCCCGGCTCCTCCCGCCCGGCGCCCGCGCCGGGCCCTGCCCGTTCTCCTGGTGTCGGTGGCCGCGTCCTCCCTCCTGCTGACATCCTGCGGTACCGGCGACGGGCCCCGCGACGACCTCCGGCGCCCCGGCACGGCGAGCGACGCGACCCCCGGCGACGACGAGACGCCCGCCCCCGAGGACGAGGACGCCGCCGACGACACGGCCGGCGCCTTCGACGAGGACGACGAGGGCGCCGGCGACGACGTCCCGGACGACGAAGAGGACGACGAGGCGGCGGATCCCGGCGACGAGGACGGGGACGACGAGGAGACCTCCGAATCCGCCTACGACGACGGCTTCGACACCGGCCAGGACGTCCTGGAGGCCCGCGGCAAGGGCGCGGCCGTCCGCGAGGTCGTCTGGGGCGGCTGCGAGAAGCGCGCCGAAAAGGCCGGCACCGCCTACCCTGACGCCTGGACCCGCGGCTGCCGCAAGGGCGTGCAGACCTTCCGCGGACAGTAACCCGGGCGTCCGCGCGGATCACCTCGGCGTGATCACGGTGGCCCGGCCCAGCGCGCCGCGGGTCTCCCGCACCCGTACGGTGACGTCGCGGTCCCCGACGAGCTCCGCGAGCCGTGCCCGGCCGGGCTGGAGCCGCCCGCGGGCGTAAAGGACGAAGCTGGTGCGAATCCCGGCGGCCGGCCGGGGACGGGCTTCGTACTGCGCGAAGGTGACGGCGTCGCAGCCCGAGTACCAGCCCGTCTCGGGCTCGTAGGCGGTGACGACCAGACAGGGACGCCGACCCTCCGCCAGCTCCCGGGCGACGGGCACGGTCGACGCGTGCTGGGCCATCGGCCTCGGCATCGCGACCCGCGCCACGTACTGGGCGGTGGCCGGCACGGTCACGGCCGCGAGCACGGCGACGGCGGCGAGCAGCGGCCGGGCCGCCCGTCCGGCCCGCTCGGCCAGGTGCCGGACGCCGAGGATGGTGAGCAGGACCACCGGCAGGTAGACGAAGCGCGGTTCGCCGTCCGTGGCCGTGCCGAGGACGACGGGGACGAGGACGGCGGTCAGCCCCAGGAAGGCGTGGCGCCGGTCGTGGGGCCGGCTCCCGTCCGGCGCTGCCGGCGCGCGGCGGCGCCACAGCCGGCGGACGGCCGCGGCGGCGCGGCAGAGGCCGGCCGTCATGACGACCGCTCCCAGGTCCCCGGCCAGCCGGTACGGGAAGACGGCGAGGTAGTAGACGAGCCCGTCGCCCGGGTAGGAGCGGTTGGCCCGGTCCGTGGCGTCGAGGAGGAGGCCCAGGGGGGAGCCCGTCTCGTGGACGGCGTGGACGCAGTGCGGGACGAGCCCGGCGAGCAGGACGCCGCCGGCGACCGCGAGGCGACGCCATTGGGCCGCCCAGGCCCGCGGCCCGTAGGCGAGGACGGCGGCGAGGGCCACGCCGGCCAGGCTCCCCACCACGCCGTAGCGGAGGTGGAAGGCGGCCAGCGCGGCTCCGGCCGCGGCGGGCAGCGGCAGCGGGCCCGGCGCCTCCTGGGCCCTGACCAGGAGGACGACGACGAGCAGCAAGAGGCCCGTCGCCCCTATGTCGTTGAGGAACTCCGGCACCCTGCGCAGGAACCCCAGTCCGCCCAGCACCAGGAGCGTCACCAGGACCGCCTGCCGGGGAGTGGTCCAGCGGGCGGCGGCCCACCAGGTGACGGCCAGGGTGAACAGCGTCAGCAGCAGGGCGACCGCCCGCAGGGCGCCCACGTCGTCGTGCACGGCGAGCGCGAGCCGGCCCAGGGCGGGGAGGCCCGGCGGGCGGTACTCGCCCCAGCCCGCGGCGGGCGTCCCGTCCCGCCAGGAGCGGGCCTTGTTCGCGTACACCGCCTCTTCGTGGCCGATCAGGGGCTCGTGATCCTGGAGAGCGGCCCAGACGGCGCCGGCCGCGGCGAGCACGGCGAGGGCGCCGGCCCACGCGGGCACGCGCCGCGAGGCGTCCGCCCACCTAAGGAGGACGGCCGGTGCCCGGCGTCCCGCCCAGGGGCGGGCCACCGTCCAGGCGGGCGCGGCGAGGAGCAGGAAGGGCCACGGCTGCCGGCCGGGCACTCGGTCGCCGAAGCCGCAGGCGAACAGGGCCTGTTGCGCGACGGCGGCGCCGGTGGCGAGGACCGCGAGCACCAGCGCCGGCCGCCGGACCCGCGACGCGGCGGCCTCCCACCGGCGGCGGGGGCACGGGACGGGAACGGCGGACGGTGGGAGCGGGACGGTCGGCATGTGGTCCCTCGGGAAGCGGCGGACGGGGGACGGGGATGGTCTCCCGGCGCCGCTGAAGGGATGCTGAAGGAAGCTGAAGCCTTCTTCAGCCGGCCCTGCCGGCCCCGCGATACTGGCCGGATGCGCTTGCTGGTGATCGAGGACGAGGAACGGCTCGCCGCCTCCCTGCGAACAGGCCTGTCCGCCGCCGGTTACGCGGTCGACCTGGCCCACGACGGACTCACCGGGCTGCACTTGGCACGCGAGCACCCGTACCGGGCCATCGTTCTCGACGTCATGCTGCCCGGGCTCAACGGCTACCGGGTCTGCGCCCGGCTGCGGGCGGCGGGCGTCACCACCCCGGTCCTGGTGCTGACGGCCAAGAACGGCGAGTACGACGAGGCCGAGGCCCTGGACACCGGCGCCGACGACTTCCTGGCCAAGCCGTTCTCGTACGTGGTGCTGGAGGCGCGGCTGCGGGCCCTGCTGCGGCGGGGCGGCGGGGGCCGGGCGGTCCTCAACGTCGGCGACCTGTGGCTCGATCCGGCGGACCGGTCCTGCCGGCGGGGTGAGGTGCCGGTCCGGCTGACGGCGAAGGAGTTCGCCGTCCTGGAGTGCCTGATGCGGCGTCCCGGCGAGGTGGTGTCCAAGACGGACGTCGTCGAGCAGGTGTGGTCGGCCGAGTACGACGGCGACCTCAACATCGTCGAGGTGTACGTGAGCGCGCTCCGCCGGAAGGTGGACGCGCCGTTCGGGTGCGCGACCATCGGGACGGTGCGCGGCGGTGGTTACCGGGTGAGCGCCCGATGAGCGCGGCTGCCGGGCCGCCGCTGGGGGCGGCGGTCAGACCCCGGGTGCGGGCCGGGGCGGTGGCCGCGCTGACGGCGGCCGGCGTGGTGCTGCTGGGCGTCCTCCTGCTGCACCACGCGGACGTCGCCGGCGCCGCGCGCGCCGGATACCGTTCGGCCTCTTTCCCGGGGTCCACGCCGCCCGGTCGCGTCGGCCCGGCGATCGGGTGGATCCGGCGGTTCGGCGTCCCGGTGGGCGCTCTGCTGGTGGCGGCCGCCGCCTGGACGGCCGGCGGGGCGCCCCGCGGGCCCCGGATCCGTGCCGCCGTCGTCGCGGGCGGTCTGACGGCCTGGCAGGTCACGGCGCTGGCCGACTGGCTCCGCGAGTACCACGCCGGCGACCCGCTCGGCGCCGGCCGCTACGCGGCCCTGTGGGGGCCGCTGGTCGCCGCCCCCGTCGTCGCCCTGGTCGTCGCCGTCGGGACGTGGGCGGCGGCGGAACCCTCCTGGCGGACGCTGTCGCTCCGGGCGCGGCCGGCCCTCGCGGCCGGTGCCGGGGGCGCGCTCCTTCTGCCGGGCGGTCTGTGGTGGGCGTCCCACATGGGAGAGAACCCCGCCGGCTACTCGTCCACCCTGGGCTGGGGCATGTTCTTCTGGCCTCCGGCCGGCGCCGCGCTGCTGGCCGGCGCCGCCTGGGTGACGGTCGCGCGGGCGCTGCGCCCGGTCGAGGCCATCCGCCGGGAGCTGGAGGACATCACGGCCCGTTCGCTGGACCGGCGGGTGCCCGTGCCCGCGTCGGACGACGAGATCGCCCGGCTGGCGGTGACGACCAACGCGATCCTCGACCGGCTGGCGAACGCGGCCGAGTTGCAGCGGCGGTTCGTCGCCGACGCCTCCCACGAACTGCGCAGCCCGCTCACCGGCCTGCGGACCTCGCTGGAGGCTGCCCTGGCCCATCCCGAGCGGGCCGACTGGCCGGCCGCCGTGCGGAGCGCGCTCGACGACGTCGTCCGGTTGCAGCGGCTGAGCGAGGACCTGTTGCTGCTGGCGCGGCTGGACGGGGGCGTGCCGCCCGGCGATACGCCGGTCGACCTGGCCGGCCTCGCGCACGACCTGGCCGAGGAGTACCGCCACCGGCGCCGGGAGCGCCCGCTGCGGATCGACTGCGTCACCGGCGGGGAGCCGGTCGAGGTGTGCGGCAGCGCGGTGCAGTTGGAGCGGCTGCTGCGCAATCTGCTGGACAACGCCTGCCGTCATGCCGGTTCGGCCGTGGAGTTGACGCTGTGTCGTGAGGCGTGCGGGACCGTCGTGGTCGAGGTGTCCGACGACGGGCCTGGTGTCCCGGCCGCCGATCGGGAGCGGGTCTTCGAGCGGTTCGGCCGGCGGGGGGACGCGCGCGCCCGAGCGTCCGGGGGCGCGGGCCTCGGGCTGGCGATCTCCCGCGAGATCGCGTCGCTGCACGGCGGGACCCTGTGCCTGGCCGACGCCGGCAGGGGGGCGCGGGCGGTCGGCCGGTTCCCGGGGGCCGGCGTCGCGTCCGGCGCGGTGGTCCGGGCCGCGCCCGCCGGGTGAGGTGGGTGGCGCGCCGGAGTTCCCAGGGTGCGGCGGTGAGGGGCCGGGGTTCGCGGGACGGGGTCTCAGACCACCCGCCGTAGCCAGCCGTGCCGGTCCTCCACGCGGCCGAACTGGATGTCCAGGACGTGCTCGCGGAGGGTCAGGGTCTTCTTTCCGGGGGTGCCGTCGGCGATGGGGAAGGCGTGGTCGTCGCTCTTGAAGCCCACGATGGGGGTGACGACCGCGGCCGTGCCGGCGGCGAAGACCTCGGTGACGCGGCCGTCGGCGGCGGCAGTGCGGAGTTCGTCGAGGGTGACGGTGCGTTCGACGGGGGTGAGGCCGAGTTCCGGGGCGAGGGTGAGGACGGTGTCGCGGGTGACGCCTTCCAGGATGGTGCCGAGGGACGGGGTGACGAGTTCGTCGTCGGAGGTGATCAGGCAGAGGTTCATGGTGCCGGACTCCTCCAGGGTGCCGTGGCCCGCGCTGTCAAGGAACAGCACCTGGTCGCAGCCGTTGCGCTGGGCCTCGATCTGGGCGGCCAGCCCGGCGGCGTAGTTGCCGCCGCACTTGGCGGCGCCGGTGCCGCCCCGGGCGGCCCGGGTGTAGCGGCCGCTGATCCACAGGGTGACGCCGGTGACGCCGGAGGGAAAGTACGGGCCCGCCGGGCTGGCGATCACCGAGTAGCGCGCCTCCGCGGCGGGGCGTACGCCGAGGAACGCCTCGGAGGCGAACATGAAGGGGCGCAGGTAGAGGCTCTCCTCGCCGGTGGGGACGGGGACCCACGCTTCGTCGGCCCGCACCAGTCCCTCGATGCTCGCGAGGAAGTCCTCCTCGGGCAGTTCGGGCAGGGCCAGCCGGCGCGCGGAGCGGGCGAAGCGGCGGGCGTTGGCCTCCGGGCGGAAGAGCCAGACGCTTCCGTCGGCGTGCCGGTAGGCCTTCAGGCCTTCGAAGATCTCCTGCGCGTAGTGCAGGACGGCGGTGCTGGGGTGCAGGGTGAACGGGGTGAGCGGGCCGATGCCGCGGTCGTGCCAGCCCCCGTCCCGCGTCCACGTGGCGGTGACCATGTGGTCCGTGAAGTACCGGCCGAAGCCCGGTTCCGCGAGCCGTGCGGCGCGCTCGGCCGCGGGGACGGGGCGGGTCGTCCGGGTCAGGGGGAAGGCGGTGCTCATGGCCAACTCCTCACGCTGGGCGGTCCCGTCATGGTAAGTGCCGCCGGGCACCGGACGGCCCGGGCGCGCGGCCCGGGCCGTCGGCCGGCGCCTCGGCGGATGCGGTCTCGACGGACGCGGTCTCTCGGCGGCCCGCGTCTCAGCGGCCGGCGCGGGCGGCCCCGACGTCGGAGACGTCCACGGCGAAACGGGCCGTCGCCCAGGCCATCGCGTCGCCGAACTGGCCGAGGATCGTCCGGTCGAGGTGGGCGAGGGTGTCGCAGGTCTGGTGGTAGCAGGGGTCGGTGAGTTCGCCGGCGACGCCGCCGAACAGGCGCTGCCACTCGGGCGACTTGAGGTGGTTGTAGCCGGCGGAGCCGCCCCCGGCGGGGATACCGGCGGCCATGAACGGCGCGAAGTCGGAACGGCCGTCGAACTCCATTGGCACGGTGGGCAGTCCGCGCCGGGCGAAGCGGTCGGTGAAGACCTTCTCGACGGTGTCGGTGCCGGGCGGCACGGTGCCGGTGCCGTGGTAGACCATGCGGGCGTAGTTGGGCGAGGCGATGGTCTCGAAGTTGAGGACGAGCGCGGTCTCCCGGCGCTCCCGCTCGCTCAGCCCGTCGACGTAGTGGCCCGAGCCGATCATCCCCTCCTCCTCCGCGCCCCAGAAGGCGAAGCGCACCCGGTTGCGGACCTCGCCGGCGTGCGGGGCGAGCCGCAGGGCGGTCTCCAGGACCATGGCCGCGCTGCTGCCGTTGTCGTTGAGGCCGGGGCCCTCGGTGGCGCTGTCGAGGTGCGAGCCCAGGATGACGGTGCGGTCGGCGCGTCCGGTGGGGGTGTCGGCGAGCAGGTTGTACGAGTCGGTGGTGACGGCACGGCCGCGGAGGTCGAGGAAGAGCTCGACGGGTCCCCGGGCGGCGTCGGCGGTGAGCTGTTCGGCCTCGCCGCGCGGCAGGTTGGCGGTGGGGACGCGGGCCACGGCGGGCGGACGGACGGTGGAGCGGATGTTCATCCCCGCCGGCTGCTGGTCGACGTTCACCAGGAGGGCGGCGGCGCCGGCCGCGGCGGCCAGCTCGGTCTTGCGGGCCAGGTCGCAGCCGCCGTACCGGGCGAGGACGGCGTAGCCGCGGACGTCCCCGGCGTAGTCGGCGGCGTCGCAGCCGTGCGCGTTCCCCGGCAGGACGGCCAGGCGTCCGCGCCATCCGCCGTCCGGCGTGGCCGGGGAGAACCGGGCGAGCAGGGGGTGCAGGGTGCGCGGGGCGGGGGCGGTGACCTCGGCGGTCTGGGCGACGGGCACGCTGTCGGGGAAGGAGAAGCGCTGGACGCGGACCCGGTAGCCGGCCTCGGTCAGCCGCCGGGTGACGTAGCGGGCCGAGGCGTCGTACCCCTCGGTGCCGGCGGCGCGGACGCCGCCGTGCTCGTCGGCGGCGCGCTGGAAGGCCTCCAAGTGGCGCCAGGCCCCGGCCGCGGTGACCTCCGACGCGAGCCGTCCGGCCAGCCGCTCGGCGTCGGCGCGGGCGGCGGCCGTGGCGGCGGGGGCCGGG
>NZ_JBPQTX010000305.1:0-8237 GCF_051386555.1 Streptomyces sp. URMC 126 | reverse complement strand
TGTGTATAAGAGACAGCACCCACCCCGTTCCCGGTGAGCAGTTCCCGGGCGCAGGAGGCGAAGGCCGCGACCAGCCGGTCGCGGTCGCCCGCCCGGGTCGCGAGCACCACGTGGCTCGGTTCGACACCCTCCAGCGGGACCACGGTCAGGTCCGGGCGCAGCCCGGCCGCCGCGCCGGCGGCCATGATGGCGACGGCCTCCCCCGAGGCCACGCACTCCAGCTTGTCCTCCATCGCCTCGATCAGCGGCCCGCCGGGCGCCGGGCGGCCGTCCGGCCGGGGGTCGATGCGCCAGTAGGCGTTCAGGGCCGGATCCGGGTCGCGCACCCGCGGCAGGGGCTCGTCGGCGATGTCGACCAGCGTGGCTTTCTCCCTCCCCGCCAGCCGGTGGTCCCGGGGCACCACGAGGACCCGTGGCTCCGGGTACAGGACCGTCACGTGGAGTCCCTCGGCCGGCAGGGGCAGCCGGGTCACCACGGCGTCCGCGCGGTGGTCGAGGAGGGCCGCGCTCACGTCGTCCCACCGCAGGTGCACGGTGGTCACCTCCGCCTCCGGATGCCGGCGGCGCAGTTCGCGCACCGCCGGCGTGATGATGGTGTGGGTGAGGACGCCGAGGGTGACGCGGTCGGGTTCGGCGGCGGCGCGGGTGCGGGCGGCCGCCTGGGCGGCGGACCGCAGGAGCGCCGTGGCGAGCGGCAGGAAGACCTCTCCGGCCTCGGTGAGCCGGGTGCCGCGTGGGGTGCGGTCCAGCAGTCGCGCGCCCAGCCGCCGTTCCAGGGCCCGGATCTGCCGGCTGAGCGACGGCTGGGCGACGCGCAGGGCGCCGGCGGCCCTGCCGAAGTGCCGGTGCTCGGCCACGGCGACGAAATAGCGCACCAGCCGCAGGTCGAGATCGGGTGCGGAGCCTGCTGGTTCGGGCATGCCGGCAGCGTACTCCCGCCAGCAGCGCGGGTGTCCTCGGAGGAGGGGCCGTGACCTGTGGTGATGCCCGGATCGCATGGCCCGGTCCGGAAGAGGACCTGGATCTCCACGCGCTCGGCCCGAAGGATGGACCCATCGCCTCAGCCACCGGTCGGGTACCGGGCGGGGCGCTCTCTCCTCTCCCCTTCCTTCCCAGGAGTTCACCATGCGTGTCTTCGTCACCGGCGCGTCCGGTTTCGTCGGTTCCGCCGTCGTCCGGGACCTGCTCGGCGCCGGGCACCGGGTCCTCGGCCTCGCCCGTTCCGACCGGAGTGCCGCCGCCCTGGAGGCCGCCGGTGCCGAGGTGCACCGGGGCGATCTCGGCGATCCGGACGGGCTGTGCGGTCCGGCCGCCGCCTCGGACGGCGTCGTGCACCTCGCCTACCGCCACGATCTGATGCACACCGGCGATCTGACCGCGGCGGCCGGAATCGATCTGCGGGCCGTGGAGGCCCTCGGTGCCGCGCTGGAGGGTTCCGGCAAGCCGCTGGTCGCGGCGTCCGGCGCCGGGATCGTCCAGGCGTCGGGGCCGCTCGCGACGGAGGAGGACCCGGCCGCGCCGGGCACCCACCGGACGCCGGCGGAGGAGGCGGTGCTCGCTCTGGCCGGGCGCGGCGTCCGCTCCTGTGCCGTCCGTCTCCCCCTCAGTGTGCACGGCCCCGGCGACCGGGCGTTCCTCCCCGAAGTGATCCGCCGCGCCCGCGCCCGTGGCGTCTCGGCGTACGTCGGCGACGGCGCCAACCGCTGGCCGGCCGTGCATGTGCTCGACGCGGCCGTGCTGTTCCGGCTGGCCCTGGAGTCCGCGCCGGCCGGTGGCCGGCTGCACGGCGTCGCGGAGGAGGGGATTCCGTTCCGTGCCGTCGCCGCCGCCGTCGGCCGCCGTCTCGGGCTTCCGGTGCGGGGGCTCTCCGGCGACGAGGCCGCCGCGCACTTCGGGTGGCTGACCCCGTTCGCGGGCCTGGACGTGCCGGTGTCGAGCGCCCTGACGCGGGAGCGGCTGGGCTGGCGCCCCACCCGTCCCGGCCTCCTCGCGGATCTGGAAGAGGGGCACTACGTCGAGGTGTGACGCGTCACTCATGGCGGTGACCCGGCCGTGGGCCGTACGGGCCCGGCGCGCGGTCGGCCCCGCTACGGCAGGGGCTCCTCGCTCGGCGTCGCCCGGTGCCGGACGCCGGAGCGTACGGCCCAGCGGAAGACGCCCAGCGCGAACAGGGCGACGGCGAGCGAGTCGTACGGCGCCGGCAGGCGGCCCGAGCCCTTGAACGTGCCCAGCCACGACAGCAGGGTCAGCACCGCCAAGTAGCACACCAGCCAGGCGCCCTCGCGCAGTTCCGACAGGAGCGGGCCGTCGTGGGCGGACCGTCGCATCGCCAGGAAGATCAGCAGGCCAGCCAGGACGACGGGCAGCGCCAGCCGCAGGTCGTGCCAGCCCGACCAGTACACGAACTCGGTGGCGACGACGAAGCTGAGGGGCGCGATCCAGCGCAGGCCGGGTACCCAGCCCGCCGTCCGGGTGCCGGGGTCGGCGCGGAAGACGGCGACCGCCACGGCCGAGGCCGCGTAGATCAGCAGGTACATGTCGCCCATGATGCTGACGATGCGCTGCCACTCCCCGAAGGGGAGCAGGAAGACCACGATCACGGCGAGGTTGAGCGCCAGCGCCCGGTGCGGGATGCCGGAACGGCGGTCGACCCGCATGAAGGTCCGGGGCAGGGTGCGGTTCTTGGCCAGGGCGTAGGTGTGGCGGGCGTTGAGGGCCACGCCGACGTACGCCGAACCGCCGGGCGACAGGACCGCGTCGGCGTAGAGCAGGCTGGAGAGCCAGTGCAGGTTGAGGATGAGGGCCAGCTGGCCGAAGGGCGACTCGAAGGAGACGCCCTTCCAGCCGTCGCCGAGGAGGTTCTCGGGGACGGTGAAGAGGAAGGCGGCCTGGAGCGCCAGGTACATCAGCAGCGCCAGGCCGATGGCCGAGAGGACGGCGGCCGGGAGGGTGCGGCGGGGGTCGCGGGTCTCGCCGGAGAAGTCGAGGGCCGCCTGGAAGCCGTTGACCGAGTAGACGATGCCGCCGCCGGCGAGGGCGGACAGGCAGGCGGCGTACCCGTAGGGGGCGAACCCGCCGTGGTCGGTGAGGCGTCCGGAGTGCCAGCCGGAGGCGAACAGGGCGACGACCGTGACCAGCGGGACGACGATCTTGAAGATGGACACCAGGTTGTTCAGCCGGGCGAAGACGCGGACCGCGAACCAGTTGAGGACCGTCAGCAGCACGCTCAGGCCGACGGCCAGCGCCAGGCCCGTGGGGGTGAGCACCCGGCCGTGGTAGAGGTCCGGCAGGTAGTGGTCGGCGTACTGCATGATGGCGCTGATCTCGGCGGCGGTGCCGCCCACCGACAGCAGCACGGACCAGCCGACCAGCGTCCCGACGAGCCGCCCTCCGGCGTACAGCGGCCAGCGGACGGTGCCGCCGCCCTCGGGCCGCGAGGCACCGAGTTCGATCATCACCAGGGCGACCAGTCCGCACAGCGCCCCGGCGCCGACCCAGGTGAGCAGCGAGGCGGGCCCGGCGGTGCGGGCCGCGTACATGGCGGCGAACAGCCAGCCCGAGCCCACGATGTTGGAGAAGCCGATCGCGGTGAGCGCTCCGAATCCCAGCTCCCGCCGGAGCCTGCCCTCCTGTACGGCCGCCTCGACGGCGGCGTGGTCCGCGGCGGTGTGGTCCGCTGGCACGTGCTCTCCCTGTCCGAGGTGTCCCGTCCGGCTGCGGGCGAACGATCACTCAACCTTAGGTGACGCCTCGTCATTCCCTCCGTTTGGCGAACGGCCCCCGAGCGTCGCTCGCGCTCCCGGCCGGGGGCCTACGCACGCGCCGAGGCGGCCGGGAACCGGCCGTGGGGCGTCGCCGGGCAGGACGCCGGAAGGCCCGTCACCGGGCGGGACTCGCGCGCGGTGACGGGCCGTTCCCGCTCGGCCGGTCAGCCGGCCGGCCGCTCGGCGGCGCGCCGCAGCGCCTTCTTGTCCGGCTTGCCGGCGTCCGTCAGCGGCAGTTCGGGCAGGAAGTCGATCCGGTGCGGCTCGTACATCGCGCCGCACCGCTCGCGGACGAACGCCCGCAGCGCGTCCGCCGAGACGTCCGCGCCGGGCTCGGGTATCACGGCGGCGTGCACGCGTTCCATGGCGTCGGTGTCCCGGACGCCGTACACGGCGCTGTGCCGCACCCCGGGGTGCGCGTTCAGCACGTCCTCCAGCTCGGACGTGTACACGTGCCCGCCCACCACGATGATCATGTCCTTGATGCGGTCGACGACGGTCAGATAGCCCTCGTCGTCCAGGAACCCGATGTCGCCGGTGTGCAGCCAGCCGTCCCGCAGCACCTCCGCGGTCAGGTCGGGCCGCTTCCAGTAGCCCTTCATGACCTGCTCGGAGCGCACGCAGATCTCGCCGTGCGCGCCGGGCGGCAGGTCCCGGCCGGTCGCCGGGTCGCGGACGGCGACCTCGACGCCGGGCAGCACCCGGCCCACGCTGCGCAGCCGGCCGGGCCGCGCGGGGTCGTGGTCCTCGGGCATGAGGAAACTGATGCCGCCGGCCTCGCTCTGTCCGTAGAACTGGAGGAGGACGGGGCCGAAGCGGCGCAGGGCGTCGGCGATCCGGACCGGGGACGCCGGGCAGCCGCCGTAGAGGACGCACCGCAGGCTGGAGGTGTCGGTGCGGTCGAGGTCCGGGTGGTCCAGCAGCGCGTAGAGCAGCGGCGGCAGGAGGAAGACGTCGGTGACGCGCTCGCGCTCGACGGTGGCGAGCACGGTGGCCGGGTCGAAGTCCTCCAGCAGGATCAGGACGCCGCCCCTGCGGAGGGTGCCGTCCGCGAGGTGGCCGGCGGCGTGGGCGATCGTGGTGCAGACGAGCTGACGGGGGGTGTACGCCTCGCCGTCCCGCAGCGAACCGCCGTGTCCCACTTGGGCGAAGGTGGTGCAGATGCCCTTGGGGTGGCCCGTGGTGCCGCCGGTGTGCCGGATGGAGGCGATGTCCCCGGGTTCGGCCTCGCTCGGGAACGGCTCGGCGGACCGCGCCGCGGCCAGTTCCAGCAGGTCCTTGCCCGTCTTCGCGGGGCCGAGCACCAGGACGCTCTCGACGGGGGCGAGCCGCGTCACCTCGTCGGCGCGCTCCGCCAGGCGGGGGTCGACGACGAGCGCGCGGGTCTCGACGTCGGCGACGATGCCGGCCTGCACCTCGGCGGAGAGCTTGTTGTAGAGGTGGTTGACCCGGCAGCCGAGCAGGTTCGCCGCGTAGCGGGCGGCGACGGTCTCGGGCAGGTTGCCGCTCAGGAGGGTGACGGTGTCGCCGCGTCGGAGGCCTTCCGCGCGCAGGGCCCGCGCCATGCGGTGCACGAGGTCGCGGAACTCGCCGACGGTGACGCGCCGTCCCTCGTGGACCAGCGCCTCGCGCCCGGGGTCGTCTCCCATGGCGTCGAGGATCTCCTCCACGTAGAGAGGTAACTTCGGCGCGGCGTGCGACATTTCTGCTCCTCCGGATGTGATTCCCGGGGAAATGATTGCCCCAGGCATCAATCCATCATGCCTCTTTTGATCCACAACGCCAAGCCGGCGGGGGGAGCCCTTATTGCAGTGCGTGCACCGCCCGCGCGAACACCCCCGGCAGGGCCCGGGCCGCCGGGACGACGAGGCGCGCGCCGACCGGGTGGTGGCAGGCACGGAGCAGCGCGTGGGTGAGGAGGCGGTGCTTCCGGGTGGCCCGGCGCCAGGCGTCCTCGTACGCCTCCGGGCGGCCGGCCGCCAGACAGCGCACGGCGGCCTCCGCCGTCGCCAGCGCCAGGGCGACGCCCTCGCCCGTGAGGGCGTCGACGTACCCGGCCGCGTCGCCGACGAGCAGCACGCGGCCGGCCGTCCGGGCCCGGGTGCGCTGGAGCAGGGGGCCCGCGCCGCGCACGGCGCTCGCGGGGGCGGCGCGGGCGAGGAACTCCAGGGTCGGATGGGCCGTCAGGTGGGCGTCGTAGGACCGCCGTTCGCGGCTGAGGACGGCGACGCCCACCACGTTGTCGGCGACCGGCGTGACGTAGGCCTCGCCGTGCCGGGACCAGTGCACCTCGACGTGGTCGGTCCAGGGGCTGATGTGGAAGTGGCGGCGGAGGCCGTACCGGACGACGGGCCGCCCGGGCAGAGTGAGGCCGAGCGAGCGGCGGAGCGGGGAGTGGAGGCCGTCCGCGGCGACGAGCCAGCGCGCCCGCCACTCCCCCGCCGTCACGCCGTCCGCGTCCTGGACGACCGCGCCGATCCGGCCCGGCGCGAACCGTACGCCGAGGCCGGCGGCCCGCCGGTGCAGGGCGGCGTGCAGGGCGGTCCGCCGGACGCCCAGCCCGGTGGCGCCCCGGAAGTCCGCCTCGACGCGGCACGGCCCGTCGACGTACCGGATGCCGCGCAGCGGGTGCCCGGGCGCCTCGACGCCGAGCGCGCGCAGCGCGGCCACGCCGGTGGGCATGATTCCTTCCCCGCAGGCCTTGTCCACGGGGGTGGTACGCGGTTCGACGACCACCGTCTCCAATCCGCGCAGCGCCGCGTGGACGGCCGTCGCCAGACCGGCCGGCCCGCCGCCCGCCACCAGGACGTCGATCACGCCGTGGACGCCGGTGCGGACGGGGTACGGGACGGGGCGAGCGCCGCCTCCTCGCACCGGACGCGGACGGTGAGCAGCCAGGCGTTCAGCAGCGTGAAGCCGAGGGCGGTGGCCCAGGCGCCGTGGACCAGGGGCAGGGCCGCGCCCTCGGCCACGACGGCGGCGTAGTTGGGGTGGCGCAGCAGCCGGTAGGGGCCGGTGGTCACCGGCCGGAGGCCGGGGACGACGATGACGCGGGTGTTCCACTGCCGGCCCAGGGTACGGACGCACCACCAGCGCAGCCCTTGGGCGGCGGCGAGGACGCCGAGCATGGCCCAGCCGAGCGCCGGCCGGAACGGCCGGCCGGCGACGAGCACTTCGAGCAGGCACGCCGGCAGCAGCGCGGTGTGCAGGGCGACCATCCACGGGTAGTGGCCGCCGTCGACGGGCAGGCCGCCGCGCTCCCGGCTCCACCGGGCGTTGCGGCGGGCGAGGACGAGTTCGGCGACGCGTTCGGCGGCGACGGCGAGCAGCAGGAGCGCGTACCAGTACATGGCGGCCTACCAGCGCAGGAGGACGAGTTCGCAGCAGAAGCCGGGGCCCATGGCCAGCAGCAGGCCGGGCGAGCCGGGCGGCGGGCGGCGCTCGGCGAGGGTGTCGCGGAGCACGTGGAGGACGGAGGACGAGGAGAGGTTGCCGGCCTCGGCGAGGTGGCGCCAGGTGAGGTCGAGGGCGTCGGGCGCGAGGCCCAGGGCGTCGGTCACCGTGTCGAGGATCTTCGGCCCGCCGGGGTGGCAGACCCAGGCCGTGACGTCGTCCGGCTTGAGCCCGTGGTCGCCGAGGAACGCGGAGACGTCGTCGGCCAGGTGGCGGCGGACGATGTCGGGGACGCAGGGGTCCAGCACCACGCGGAGCCCGAATTCGCCGATCTCCCAGCCCATGGCGTGTTCGGTGTCCGGATACATCCGGCTGCGGGTGGCCACGACCGCCGGCGCCTCGGCCGCCGAGGCCTCCGCCGCCGGGAGGCGCCGTTCGCCGCAGGCGACGACGGCCGCGGCGCCGTCGCCGAACAGCCCGCTGGCGATCATGTTGGCGGGTGAGGTGTCGGCCGCCTGGAAGGTGAGGGAGCACAATTCGACGGAGAGCAGCACGGCGACGTGGTCGGGCCAGCCTTTGAGGTAGTCGTGGAGCCGGGCGATGCCCGCGGCCCCGGCGACGCAGCCGAGGCCGAACACGGGGAGGCGTTTGACGTCGGGGCGCAGGCCGAGCCGCTGGACGAGGCGGGCGTCGACGGAGGGGGTGGCGAGGCCGGTGACGGAGGTGAACAGCAGCAGGTCCACGTCGGCGGGCCGCAGCCCGGCGGCTCGCAGGGCGCCGTCCACCGCCCGGGCGCCCAGGGCCGTGGCCTGCCGGATGAAGGCGTCGTTGGCGGCCTGGAAGCCGGTCAGGTTCGCGTACTCCTCCAACGGGAGCGCCAGGTCGCGGGCGCGCACGCCGGTGCTGCGGTGCAGGCCGTGGAGCCGTCGCCGGTCGCCGCCGTTCCGGTGGAACGCTCCGGCGATCATGTCGGTGATGGCCTGCTGGGGATAGCGGTGCGGGGCCGGCAGGCCGTGGACGGCTGCGATCCGGGTCGTCATACGTCTCCTGGGGCGGGGCCCGCGCCGCTATCCCCAGCAG
>NZ_JBPQTX010000304.1:0-8271 GCF_051386555.1 Streptomyces sp. URMC 126 | reverse complement strand
GGCTGGGGACGGGGGAGCGGCGGGTGGCGGGGTCCGTGGCGTTCCAGGGGATCGCCGGGCGGCTGCTGTCGGTGGCGCTGGGCGCCGCCGTGCTCGGCGGCCGGGTGCCGGACCTCAGCGGTGCCGCGCTCCGGTGGAACCCGCTGCTGACGGCGCCCGACGACCTGTGGCTGCCGGAGGCGCCGCCGCTGCCGTCCGGTACGGACCCGGTGGCCGGGATCGTCGCCACGGTGGTCGAGGGACGCCTCGTCCCGCTGCACGACCTGGTCAGGGACGTCGTGCCCGTCTCGTCGCGGGTCCTGTGGGGGAACGCGGGCTCGTCGCTCGGCGGCGCGCTGCGGGCGCTGCACACCTGGTGTGCGGAGCGGGGACGGACCGAGGAGGCGGCGCGGGCGCTCGCGTACGCCCGCGAGCTGCTGGAGCACCCGCTGCTGGCGGGGACCGGCGGGCTGACCGTCGGCCCGGCCGCCGGGCCGGAGTTCGTCCGCACGACCTGCTGCCTGTACTACCGCGTGCCCTCCGGCGGCGGCATGTGCGGCGACTGCGTGCTGCGCCATCCGCCCCGGGCCGCCGGGGCCTCCCGCGACTGACGGTCGCCGTCGCGCCTCAGTCGGCACCCTTGTCGCGGGCGCGCGGCTTGGCGCGGACGTGTATCCGCTCGCCCTGCCGCCCGAAGATGCTGAGTATCTCGACCGGTCCCTCGCCCGTGGTGCCGAACCAGTGCGGCAGCCGGGTGTCGAACTCGGCGGCCTCGCCCGGGCCGAGGACCAGGTCGTGGTCGGCGAGTACCAGGCGCAGCCGGCCCGAGAGGACGTAGAGCCATTCGTACCCCTCGTGGGTGCAGGGCTCCGGTGTCGTCCGGCTCGCGGGGAGCACCGACTTGAAGGTCTGGAGGGGGCCCGGCTGCCGGGTGAGGGGGACGACGACCTGGCCGTTCACCCGCCGGGGCGTCATCCGGACGCGGGGGTCGCCGACCTCCGGGGCGCCGACCAGCTCGTCCAGCGGCACTTGGTGTGCCTGCGCGATGGGCAGCAGCAGTTCCAGGCTGGGCCGGCGCAGGCCGGATTCCAGCCGTGACAGGGTGCTCTTGGAGATGCCGGTGGCCTCGGAGAGCGCGGACAGGGTCACCCCGCGCTCGGTGCGGAGACGCTTCAGCCGCGGGCCGACCTCGTTCAGGGCGCGGGCGATGGCTGGTGAGTGGTCCATGTGTTCCTTGCTACCCCGCGAGTCCCCGGAGTGGCAACCAGGGTTGCCGGGAGAGGGAGCGCGGTCATTTTCCGTGGTCCCCGCAGAGTGCGGCGCTCAGGAAGCGGAAGGCGTCCGTCCCCGCCTTGGTGTTCCGGGTGATGTCGGGATTGCTGCCGAGGGCCAGGGTCACCTGCCGTCGGCCGTCCGCCGTGCCGAAGCTGAACGTGCTGTACCCCGGCACGCTGCCCGTGTGCCCCAGCGCGAGCGTGCCGTTCCGGCAGAGGGTGGTGTTGCCCTCCAGGCCCAGCCCGTAGGACCGGCCCGGGCGGTCCGGGCCGTCCGGTGTCAGCCGGCGCATCTCCTTGTCCAGCGCGGCGGGCAGCAGCCTGCCGTCGGCGAGGGCGCGGAAGAAAGTGTTCAGGTCGTGGGTGTCGGAGACGACGTTGCCCGCGCCCCAGAAGACGTTCGCGTCGTACTCGGTGATGTCGGCGTACGGCGCGGTCGGGCGGGGGTAGCGCTCGTAGCCGTGCAGGTGGCGGCTGGTCAGCCGGGGGCCCGACGGGACGGAGGTGTTCTTCAGGCGCAGCGGCCGGACGAGGCGCCGGTCGATCTCCTGGCCGAGCGTGTGGCCGGTGAGGCGCTCCACCAGCAGCCCCAGCACCACGTAATTGGTGTTGGAATACTCCCACTTTCCCTTCTCGCCGGGCGTGAAGCGGGACTTCTCGGTGAGGGCCAGGGCGATCAGGTCGCGCGGGGTCCGGTGGCCGGTGCGCAGCTTGTCGAAGTCGCCCTGGATGTTCCTCACCAGCACGTCGGTGTAGTTGGGAAGTCCGCTGGTGTGGTGGAGGAGTTGACGCACGGTGATCTGCCCGCCGTGGTGATCGGCCGGGATGACGCCCGGGAGGTGGCGGTCGACGCGGTCGTCCAGGCCGACACGCTTCTCGGCCGCCAACTGCAGCACCACCGTGGCGACCATGCTCTTGGTGACGCTGCCCGCGCGGAACCGGTCGTCGGCGGACGGCCGTCGCCCGGTCTTCAGGTCCTCCACCCCGGCCGCGTCACGCCAGACTCCGTGTTCGTCGCGGACCTCCGCGACCACACCGGGTATGCCGTCGGCCACCACCGCCCGCAGCGCCCGCCGCAGGCCGGCCCGGTCGGCGGGGCCGGACCCGACGGCCCCGGCCGGGGCCGCGAGCGCCGGTGCCGCCGGGGCCAGCAGAGAAGCGGAGAGCAGGGCGGTGAGGACGGTGGTGCGGCGACGGTGCTGGGGGGTCATGGAGGCGCCTGGGCCCTTTCGGAGGGGTGTGGGCCGGGGGCCGCCTCGGAACCGGCGGCCACCGCTGAGTACGCGCGTCCGCGCGCGATCACCAAGCTTGGCGCCCGGTACCGCATAGTTGATCATGCTCGGGGAGGACACCGTCCCCTAGGGAACGGGGGACCCGCCCGCGAACGGCCCGTCCAGCCCCGGTCGATGGTGCTGAGCGCGGCCCCGGGCATACGGGGACGGTCTCCTCGGACGCCCTCTTCCGGACGCCGTCCCTGCGGCCGGTCCAGGTCGACGCGGCGGCCGGTGGCACGTCGCTCCTGTCCGCACTCCGGTCCGGGCTTCCGGGGCATCGGAGGATGGCCCTGGCGGGCGGTGCCCGGCCGGGGCGCCTGGCGTGACAGGCTGTGTCGACCACCTTCCGGCACCATCCCCTCCACGGAGGACCGATGACCACCCTGCGGACGATGCACGGCGTACCGGTAGGGATGTGCGCCGCCGACGGCGCTGCGATCCGCAGCGAGGCCGACGTCCCCGGACCTCATCGGCGACGCCGGCTACCACGGCGCCGAGTGGGCCGCCTTCAGGGAATCCAGGTCGGTGCGGTGCAGGTCCGCGAACTGACGTGTCCGGGGCCCGAGGTGCTCGCCGCCACGGGCTTCCGCTCCAGGAGGGCCGCGCCGTTCTCCCGGGGTGTCAGGAACGTGGTGCCGGGAACGTGGGGCAGGGAACTCGGTGTCACGAGCCGAAGCGCACGCTCCTGGCCGGGGTTCCGGGCGACTGCCGGCTCGCCCCCGCGCCGATGAGGGCCGGCGGCTGCCCACAGGAGGCGTCCGCGTAGACGGTCGCCGCGGTGTCCGTCATGTCGGCGGCCTTGCCGACGCTACCGGGAAGGGACAGGCGCCGGTCGTTCGGCGGGTTGGCGGTCGTCTCGTTCGCCCCCGTGTCGGACCGGACGTATGCGAACTGCCCGTTCGCCGCCTGTGCGCTCGCGGTACTGCCGCCGGCAACGCGCAGGGCGGCGGTGACGGACAGGGCGGCCTGGCGAAGGCGCTGGACGATGGCAGAAGAAGCACCCGATCGAGCGGCCGGCCGGAGGGGGCGTCGGTTTCACCAGCGTCAGCCGCCGCGACGGCGCCCCGGCCTGCCCGGACCCACCCGGAACGCCGGGCTGCCGCCTCGACTCGCGCCGGCTTCCGGTTCCGTGCACTGTGGAGTGCATCGGAACGAAGGAGCGGTCGGCATGGGAGACCACGTTTACCGAGTCACCGAGATCGTGGGGTCGTCCACCGAAGGAATCGACTCGGCCGTCCGGAACGGCATCGGCCGTGCCTGCGAGAGCCTCCGCCAAGTCGATTGGTTCGAAGTGACGGAGATCCGCGGCCACGTCGAGAACGGGCGACTGGCCCACTTTCAGGTCGGTATGAAGGTCGGCTTCCGGTTGGAGGACACCGGCGGCTAGGCGGCGGTCAGCACCCGCTGCGGCACCGGACTAGGGACGCGGCTGGTGGGCCCGGGCGGTCAGGCGTCGTGGAGGCGTCTGGCCGTGTGACGGGCCCACCACAGTTGCGCGCCGCCCGCCGCCGCGAGCCAGCCGGCCAGGGCCGCCGGGGCGGGGCCCCGGTGGAGGAGGACGAGGGCGAGCGCGGGGGCGGTGGTGGCCAGGGCGCCGAGGGGGCCGCGGAGGTACCAGCCGGCCAGTTGGAAGACGGCGGTGTTGCCGAACGGCGTGTCCGTCCCGACCACCGCGCGCGGCGGCAGCGCTCCCCGGTAGGCGCTGACGAGGGCCGCTCCGACCAGCGCGGGGACGCAGCCGACGAGCACCGCGAGCCCGGTGTTGCCCCGGCCGGCCGCCACCGCCACCCCCGCGCCGGCCGCCAGAGCCGGTACGAGCAGGGCGGCCGGGACGACGGCGTGCCACAGGGCCAGGGCGCCGGAGGAGTACGGGAGCTGGGCGCGGCGACGGAGGTCGTCGCTGTCCAGGCGGGCGGGCTCGGTCAGTTGGGCGGCCGACAGGTAGGCGGCCGTGAGGGCGAGAACCGCGAGGACGACCCGTGGAGTGGTGCGGGCGGCGGCCGGGGCAAAGGCGGTCAGCGCCACCGCCGCCGTGAGCCAGACCAGGGCCCGGGCCGGCCGGTCCGGCGCCCGGAGCAGCGCGGTGGCGTCGCGCCACGGCAGGAGCAGCCACCGCCGGCGCGGCACCGGCAGCCGCAGGGCCGGGCGCGATCCCGCCGCGCGTCCGGTCCGGGTCGCCAGCCGCGCCTGCCGCAGCTCCAGGGAGAACAGGGAGGCGGTCATTCGTTCCGCGACGGTGGCCCGGGTGCGCAGGGCCGACGCGGGTATCCGCGGCACCGCCCGCGCCGCGGTCGCCAGGACCGCCGCCGTCGACACCGCCGACAGCGCGAGGGCCGCCGGCCACCCCGGGGCCGGGCCGCCCACGGCCGCCACGAGCGGCTGCGCCGACCAGCCCCACGGGCCCGACCAGAGGAGGACCCGGCCGGGCCAGGGGCCCGTGTTCCCGCCCGCCGTCAGCACCACTGAGAGCGCCACGCCCGCGAGGACCGTCGCGGAGGCCGTCGCGCCGAGGACGCGGGTGAGACGGCCCCGGCCCCGCCACCGCTCGTCGTACCGTTCGACGAGCGCGCCGCACCCCGCGGCGGTGAGCGCGACGGCCGCGCCGCCCCACGCCCCCGCTCCCACGGCCCACGCGCGGTCGGCGGCGTCGAGCGGGTGGGCCGCGGCTCCGGCCGCGGCCCCTGCCGGGATCTCCGCCGGCGCCCCCGCCGACATCCCCAGCACCGCGCCCAGCACCGCCCCCGCCGCCGCGCCGACGGCCCCGGTGAGGCCGGTCGCCTTCGCGAACCGGGGCAGCAGCAGCCGGCCCCGGTCCACGGGGTGCGGCAGGGCCCACCGGACGGTGGGCAGGTCGAGCAGGACCGGTCCCCGCCAGGCCGCGCCGCGGACCAGCGCGTGGAACGCGGCGGCACCGAGGACGGGGACGGTCACCGGCAGGCCGGCCACGGCCCGTTCGACCAGAGCGCCGTGGGCCCATGCGGCGTTCGCGGCCCGGACGACGGCGATCAGCGCCGGTACCCAGACGACGGCCGTCAGGGCGATGCCGTAGAGCGTCACCGCGCCGTCGCGCCGGCGCTGGCGGCTCTCCTCACGGCGGGCCCGGCGCAGGAACTCCAGGGCGGCCCGGGAGCCCGCTGGGCCGGCGGACGCCGCCGCCGGCGGCCCGTCCGGGAGCGCGTCAGGCACCGGACACCGCCTCCGCCGCCGCACGGAACGTGCCGGAGGCCAGGTCCAGAACACGGTCGGCGACCGCTGCGGCCACGTCGTCGTGGTGGGTGACGAGCAGGATCGCGGTCCCCGCCGCCTTGTGGGCGCGCAGCCGGCGGCCCAGCTCGGGCTCGTCGAGCACCAGCAGGTCGTGCGGGCGCAGGAACGCCGCCGCCAGCAGCATCTGCTGCGTCTGCCCGGAGGACAGGGCGTCCGGCAGTACGTCCGCCCGTTCCGTCAGCCGGTGGTCCGCGAGAACCCGCGTCACCGCCTCCTCCGCCGTTCCGCCCAGACCGTGCGCCAGCGCGACGAACATCAGGTGCTCACGGACGGTCAGGTCGGGGTAGAAGGAAGCGGCGTCCATGACGGCGGCGAGCCGGCGCCGCACGGCGGGGTCGTCCTCCCGCACGGGCACGCCGTCGAACAGCACCTCGCCCGTCGTGGGCCGTTCCCGGCCGGTGGCCAGCCGCAACAGCGTCGACTTGCCCGAGCCGTTGGGGCCGGTCACGGCCACGCACTCGGCGGGCGACAACGTCAGGTGCACGGAGCGGAGCACCGTGCGGTCGCCGTAGTCGCGGCCGACGTCCGTCATCCGGAGAAGCGGTGTCCCGGACGGGGGCTCGGTCATGGTGGGGTTCCTCCCCTGGGTGGTGCTGGTGGTGCGCTTGTGCTGATGGGGGTACGGGAGAGGCGGGTGGGGCGTGCCCGGGAGCGGCGCGATGGCGCGCCTCTCTCCGCGACACGCTCCTCCGTGACACGTCTCTCCGCGTCCGCGCGTACGGGCCCCCTTCCCCCGCGGCGCATGCTCCCGCCGGTCGTCTACGGAACGACCGTCACCGGCCACCGCCCCGCCTTCACCAGGCGGACCGCGACCGAGCCGACGATGCGGTGGCCCGCCTGCTCCGACGCGCCGACGACCACCGCGTCGGCCTTGAGGTCGTCGGCCGCCTGCACCAGGCCCGAGTACGGGTCGCCGCGGAACGTGTGGAACTCCCAGCGCATGGCGTGCGGGTAGAGGCCGCGCAGCCGCTCCGTGGTGGCGCGGATCTCCGCGAGCAGCTCCTCGGCGACCTCCTCGGTCACCTCGGCCACCGGGGCCCCGAACGCCGCACCGCCCACCAGGACCGGCTGGACGTAGACGATGGCGAGCATCGCGTTCTGCCGGCGGGCCAGCCCGGCGGCGTAGGCGGCGGCGCGCCAGGAGGACTCGGAGCCGTCCACCCCGACGACGATGACCTTGGGTCCGTCGGTTCCGCGTTCGAAGCCGCTCGGGAGGCTGCCGTGCTCGGGCGTGCGCTGCTCGTGGTTCACGGGGTCAGGTTACTCGGGCGCCCACGACGGGCTGTGCCCCGGGCCCCGCCCTCTCGCCGTCCGCCGGTGCTGTGCCGTCGGACCCCCTTTCGCGCGGCCCGACCGCTCGTCCTCACACGGCGGACGGGCCGGGTTCCGCGCCCGGGGCGCGCCCGTCCGCCCGTCCGGCGGGCACCGACAGCGACAGCGCGAACCGGCCCGCCTCGTCCGTCCACCAGTGCCGCAACTCCAGCCCGGCCGTCGCCAGTTCCGCCCCTACCCCCTCCCTGCGGAACTTCGCCGAGACCTCCGTCCGCAGCTCCTCCCCGGCGGCGAACCGGACGGCCAGGTCCAGGGCCGGGATCTTGGCCAGGACGGGGCGGCGGGCCCGCAGCCGCATCTCGATCCACTCGTGGCGGGCGTCCCACAGGGCGACGTGCGCGAAGTCGGCGGGGTCGAAGTCGGCGCCCAGCTCCCGGTTGACGACCGCGAGGACGTTCTTGTTGAAGGCAGCCGTCACCCCCCGCGCGTCGTCGTACGCCGCGACCAGTTCCCGCTCGTCCTTCACCAGGTCGGTGCCGAGCAGCAGGGCGTCGCCCGGTGCCATGCCGGCGCGCAGGCCGGCCAGGAACTCGGCCCGTTCCGCGGGCAGCAGGTTGCCGATGGTGCCGCCGAGGAACGCCAGCAGCCGCGGCCCCGGGGTGTCCGGCAGCGTCAGGCCGTACTGGAAGTCGGCGACGAGCGCGTGCACGCGCAGGCCGGGGTGTTCGGCGAGCAGGGTGGCGGCGGCCCCGGACAGGGCGCTCTCGCTGACGTCCACCGGCACGTAGTGGTCGAGCGAGGGCAGGGCCCGGATCAGGTGGCGGGTCTTCTCGGAGGAGCCGGAGCCGAGTTCGACGAGCGTCCGGGCGCCGGTGGCGGCGGCGATGCCGGCCGCCCGGGCGCGCAGGATCTCCCGTTCGGCGCGGGTCGGGTAGTACTCGGGCAACAGGGTGATCTCGTCGAAGAGCGCGCTGCCCCGCGCGTCGTAGAACCACTTCGGCGGGAGCACCTTGGGCGAGCGGGTCAGCCCCTCGGCGACGTCGGCGCGCAGGGCGGCGGCGGTCGCGTCGGACGGGAGGGTGCGGGAGAGGACGAACTGGCTCACGGAAGGGGCTCCTTGCGCGTACGGCGGGCGGACCCGTCCTTCGCCGACCTGGTGCGGGTGGTCCGGGCCCGGGCGCTGCTGGCGGCGGTACGGGACGCGA
>NZ_JBPQTX010000303.1:0-8336 GCF_051386555.1 Streptomyces sp. URMC 126 | reverse complement strand
GGGGTGCGCGCCCCCCGGGCCGCGCACCCCGCCTCCGGCGGCGCCCGCCGCCCCGCAGGTCCAGGTGATCCCCGTTCCGGCGGAGGGTGCCCTGGACGCCGCCGACGAGGCCGTCGACCTGCTGCTCGACACCGGCCGCGCCCCCGGCGACGTCCTGGTGCTCACCACCGGCGAGGCGCACCCCTGGGCCGCGCACGAGCTGTCCTTCGGCGAGGCGTCGTACTGGGCCCAGCACGACGCCGCGGACGACGTCTTCTACGCCGATGCCGGTGCCGGCCGGGTGACGGGCCGTCCCGTCGTGGTCGTCGCCGTCAACGGCGGTTCGGACGACGTGGTGCGGCAGGCGCTGCCCGCGGCCCTGCGCCGCGCCGGTGCCCTGCTGGTCGTCTGCGGGGACGCCGCCCGCGTCAACTCCGTTCTGGCCGCGGCCGTCTGACCCGGTGCCTCGTCGGAGGCACCGGTCCCGGCCGTACGGGCCCGGTGCCGGGTGACCCGTACGCGCGTCACCCGGCCGCGGCGTGCCGCAGCGGCCCCGGCGCGGGGCGGGCGGTGCCGAAGGCCCCGGTGCGGTCCGCGCCGGAGCGGGGACTGCGCCCGTTCCTGGCCTCGCCGAGTATGTGCCAACCCGCGCCCGTCAGCGTGATGTACGCCCCGCAGCGCAGCCCGTGGAGCACGCAGGCGTCGCGCAGGGCCCACATCCAGGCGCCGTCCTCCTCGGTCCAACGGCCGTCCCCGTCACGGCAGTAGAGCAGCACCGCGGTGCGTACCGGCGCCCGTCTGCGCAGGTCGTGCGGGATCACCCGGCGCAGCCGCGCCAGCAGCGCGTTCCGCAGTTCCCAGCCGTCCGTATCCGGCGCCCGGCGGGCGAAGGAGGCGCTGGCCACCAGCCGTTCGTCCGGATCGAGGACGGCGATCACGGCCGTGCGCGGGGTGGGCAGGTGCCGGGCGTGCAGCCCGGTGACGACCTCACGGGGGTTGCGCAGCAAGGGAATTCCGGCGGCGGCCCACTCGGCGGGCTCCACCACCCGGACCGGCCGCCCGGGGCGACGCCGGGGCGGGGTCGGGACCGAGCCGATGGTCATGTCACTCCCTTCGCCGGGCGCACCCGCGGCACCGGCGGGCGTCGGCGGCGAGGAACGGCGGACGGCGTCCCGGCGGGCCGTAGGGGGACGGGAGCGGGGAGCCGGGTTCCATTCTCGGGGCCCCGGCCACCGCGCGGCAACGATCAATTGACGCCACCGGCCGGTACCGGACGGCGCTGCGCGCTCTCCCGTCACCGCCGCCCCGTGCGGCGCGACCGGCACGTCACCCTCGGTGAACTGGCCAGGCGTCCGGGGTATCGGGTTGCATGGAGCCATGGACGATCCGGAACTCCGCGCCGAAGCCGATGCCATCCTCGCCGAGCTGGTCGGCGACCCGACAGGCGCGGCGCGGCTGCGGGAGGACCAGTGGCAGGCCGTGGCGGCCCTGGTCAGGGAGCGGCGGCGGGCCCTGGTCGTCCAGCGCACCGGCTGGGGGAAGTCCGCCGTCTACTTCGTCGCCACCGCCCTGCTCCGGCGGCGCGGCTCCGGCCCCACGGTGATCGTCTCGCCGCTGCTGGCGCTCATGCGCAACCAGGTGGAGGCCGCGGAGCGGGCCGGCATCCGGGCCCGCACGATCAACTCGGCCAACCCCGAGGAGTGGGGCGCCATCCACGAGGAGGTCGAGCGGGGCGAGACCGACATCCTCCTGGTCAGCCCGGAGCGGCTCAACTCCGTGGACTTCCGCGACCAGGTGCTGCCCAAGCTGGCGGCGACGACCGGCCTCCTGGTCGTCGACGAGGCGCACTGCATCTCCGACTGGGGCCACGACTTCCGGCCGGACTACCGCCGGCTGCGGGCGATGCTCGCCGAGCTGCCCCCGGGCGTGCCGGTGCTGGCCACCACGGCGACCGCCAACGCCCGCGTCACCACGGACGTGGCCGACCAGCTCGGGACCGGCGCAGGCGAGGCCCTGGTGCTGCGCGGCCCGCTGGAGCGGGAGAGCCTGCGGCTGGGCGTGGTCCGGCTCCCGGACGCCGCGCACCGGCTGGCCTGGCTCGCCGAGCACCTGGCCGAGCTCCCGGGCTCCGGCATCGTCTACGCCCTCACGGTGGCCGCCGCGGAGGAGGCCACCGCGTACCTGCGCAGGCGCGGCTTCCCGGTGTCGTCCTACACGGGGCGGACGGAGAACGCCGACCGGCTGCAGGCCGAGACCGACCTGCAGCGGAACAAGGTCAAGGCGCTGGTCGCGACGTCCGCGCTGGGCATGGGCTTCGACAAGCCGGACCTGGGCTTCGTGGTCCACCTCGGCTCCCCGTCCTCCCCGATCGCCTACTACCAGCAGGTCGGCCGCGCCGGCCGCGGCGTCGAGCACGCCGAGGTCCTCCTCCTGCCCGGCAAGGAGGACGAGGCCATCTGGCGCTACTTCGCCGACACGGCCTTCCCGCCCGAGAACCAGGTCCGCCAGACCCTCGCCGCCCTCGCCGACGTGGGACGGCCCCTGTCCGTACCGGCCCTGGAAGCGGTGGTCGACCTGCGCCGCACCCGGCTGGAGACGATGCTCAAGGTCCTCGACGTGGACGGGGCCGTGCGACGGGTCAAGGGCGGCTGGGAGAGTACCGGCCGGCCGTGGGCGTACGACGCGGAGCGGTACGCCTGGGTGGCCCGGCAGCGGGCGGCCGAACAGCAGGCCATGCGCGACTACGTGAGCACGTCCGGGTGCCGCATGGAATTCCTGCGGCGGCAGCTCGACGACGAGGGCGCGGCCCCCTGCGGCCGCTGCGACAACTGCGCGGGGGCGTGGATCGGTTCGTCCGTCTCGGCGGAGGCCACGGCGGGGGCGGCGAGGGAGCTGGAGCGTCCCGGGGCGGAGGTCGAGCCGCGCCGGATGTGGCCGACCGGCATGCCGGCCCTGGGCGTCGACCTCAAGGGACGCATCCCGGCCGGTGAACAGTGTTCCCCCGGCCGGGCCCTGGGGCGGCTGTCGGACATCGGGTGGGGCAACCGCCTGCGCCCGCTGCTGGCCGAGCACGCGGCCGACGGTCCGGTCTCCGACGACGTGCTGCGGGCGACGGTGACCGTCCTCGCGGACTGGGCGCGCTCGCCGGGCGGCTGGGCGTCGGACGCGCCGGACGCCGTGGCCCGGCCGGTCGGCGTCGTCGCCGTACCGTCGGCGACCCGCCCGAAGCTGGTCGACTCCCTCGCCCGGGGCATCGCGGACGTCGGCCGCCTGCCGTTCCTGGGCAGCCTGGCGTACGCCGGGCCGGACGGCGCGCGGGCGGCCCGCCGCAGCAACTCCGCCCAGCGGCTCAAGGGGCTGTCCGACGCGTTCGTCCTGCCCGCGGAGCTGGCCGACGCCCTGGTCCGTGCCTCCGGCCCCGTCCTGCTCGTGGACGACTACACCGACTCCGGCTGGACGCTGGCCGTCGCGGCCCGCCTGCTGCGCCGGGCGGGCGGCGGGCAGGTGCTTCCGCTGGTGCTCGCGACCACGTGAACCCCGCCCGGGCGCGGGGCCGTCACCCGGGGGCGGGGCTCCCGGAGGCCGTCCCGTCCGGCATGCGCAGCAATGCCAGAGCCGCCCTTATGGAAGGGCGGCTTCCGGTCTGCCGGCGCCACACCGCGTAGATCTTGCGGTGCGGACCGGGCGCGAGCGGGATCGCCCGGACACCGGGCGGCAGCGGCCCGCGGCCCAGGCGCGGGACGACGGCCGCGCCGACGCCCGCCTCCACCAGGGCTATCTGGGACTGGAACTCCTCCACGTAGTAGGCGATGTCGGGGAGCAGGCCGCGGTCGGCGAAGGTGCGCTCCAGCCAGCTGTGGCACATGGCGCCGGGGGAGTGGCTGATCCAGCGCACGTCCACGAGGTCGTCCAGGGTCAGGCAGGCGCGGTCGGCCATCGGGTGGCCTTCGTGGACGAGGACGTCGCCCACGTCCTCGCCGATCTCGTACGTCGCCAGAGCACTCGGCACCATCAGGGAGACGTTGTGCCAGTCGTGGACGATCGCCATGTCGGCCTCGCCCTCGGTGACCAGGCCCAGCGCGCGGGACGGGTCCGCCTCGACCAGGCGGCAGTCGAGTTCGTCGTGGCGGCGGGCGAGTTCGGCCAGCATGCCCGGCACGAGTGAACGGCACGCGGTGGGGAAGGCGGCCAGCCGCAGGGTGCCGGAGGGGGTGCGGCGCTGGGACTCCAGGCCCGCCTCCGCCTGTTCCAGCAGGGCGACCACCTGCCGCGCGGTCTCGGCTAAGGCCTCGGCCGCCGGAGTGAGCGTCACATGCCGGGCGTGCCGGTCGAGGAGCGCCGTCCGCGTCTCCCGTTCGAGCTTGGCGACCTGCTGGGAGACCGCGGACGGGGTGAAGCCCAGGGCCGCCGCGGCACCGCTGATGGAGCCGTGCACGGCCACGGCGTGCAGGGCCCGGAGTCTGTGGATGTCGAGCATGAAGCCATGCTAATAGATGCCCTTCAGGACATTTATAGGGTAATCGGTGCTCGATGTGCATTTGCTGTAGTAGCGTCGCGACTGCGAGTTCCCAGCGGCCGACGCCATTTTTTTCCGAATGTCCTCGTCTGGATTCGCCAATTCCGCCCCGCAAGTAATCAAGAGGGATTTGTGGACCATTCGAAAAACGGCCCTGTGGCCGTCATCGTGGACGGTCATGCGATGGGAAACTTCCTGCCGGCGGCATTCGCCCGGCAGGGCCGGCAGCTCAAGAGCTCCGACCCCGAGGAACTCGCGGCCTGGGCGGAACGGCTCGGCTCCTACCCGGTCGTCGGCAAGCCGATGAGCTCCACCGGCTCCGACGGGGTGCGCTTCTGCGCGGACCGGACGGCCGTCGCCGCCGCGGCGCGGACCATCCGGAGCTCCACGGACCTCTTCGGCCGCCACAACGCCGAGGTGCTCGTGCAGGAGCGCATGGACGGCACCGAGTACATCGTGGACGTGGTGAGCGCCCGGGGCCAGCGCTTCCTGGCGGGCGTCTGGCGCTACGAGAAGCGCATGCTCGGGTCCGGCCGCCGCATTTACGACAAGGACGTCCTCCTCGCCTCCGACGAGCACCCGGCCGAGGAACTCTCCGCCTATGTCCACACGGTCCTCGACGCGCTCGGCATCGATCACGGAGCCGCGCGCGCCGAGGTCATGATGACCGAATCCGGCCCGATGCTCGTGGAAGTCGCCGCACGCATGAACGGGAATTCCCACCCGGAATTCCACAGTGCGTGCATGGACGCCAACCAGGCCGATCTCGTCGCGCTGTCCGCCGTCGATTCCGGCGCTTTCATCCGGGAATACGGCGGACGGAAGTACCGGAAGCGGACCGAGGCGGTCGTGCACAACGCGAGCACGACCCTGAACGGCGAGATCGAGGGTTTCGACATCCACGCGGACGGCGTGCGCGACCCGCTGCACAACGACAACATCATGCGGGACGCGGCCGGCACGGGCATCGTGCTGGCCGACCTGGCCCGGCAGCTCAGCTGCGTCGTCTGCCTGCAGGAGTGCGACGAGGGCGGCGAGCTGCGCATTTACCGGCGGCCGTGGGAGCCGCAGGACGAGACGTTCAAGATAGACGGCGGCCTCGGCTACGACGAGGGGGTCGTCGAGGGCCACCCCGGTCACGAGTTCAAGCCGCAGGCCGGCGACGTGTACGTGATCAACCCCATGCAGTACCACTCGATCGAGCAGGTCTCCGGCTCCGACCGGATCACCATGGGCTTCTTCCTCGGCTTCGCCGACGAGAAGCTCGGCTCGGCGGTGGTGTGGGGATGACGTCGGTATCCGACCGGCCGGCCGAGCAGCCCGGCGTCTCGCGGGAACCGGCCTCGGGCCGGCTCCTGCGTCTGCTGGAGGAGGGCGGCGCCCGCTTCCGCCGGATCGAGCACGCGGCCGAGGGGCGGACCGACGCCGTCAGCGCCCTGCGCGGCAACGACGTCGCCCAGGCGGCCAAGTGCGTCGTGGTGCGGGTGAAGAAGACGAAGAAGACCTCGCACTACGTCCTGGCGACCGTCCCCGGCGACCGGCGCGTGGACCTCGGCCGGATCGCCGCGCTGTGCGACGCCCGCCACGCCATGTTCGCGGACCAGCCGACGGCCGAACGCCTGACGGGCTGCACGAGCGGCGCCATCGTCCCGTTCACCTTCGACCCGGCCCTGGAGCTCGTGGTGGACCCGGCGCTGCTCGCGCACGAAGAGATCTTCTTCAACGTCGAGCTGGACTTCTCCGTGGCCCTGGACACCAAGGACTACGCCCGGCTCGCCGAGCCGCGGGTGGAGTCCATCCGCGAGGAGGCGCCGGCGGAGGCCGGTTCCTGAGCAGCCCGTTGGTCCTGTCGAGGGTGCTGTGACGTCGGCCCGCCGGATGCGTCCGGCGGGCCGACGTGCTGTCGGACGGCGGAGGCGGGCGGCCGGGCGTGGGGCGCCGCCCCCGGTCGTCGCCCTTGGCCACCGCCCCCGATCGCCACCTCCGATCGCCGCCTCCGGCCGGTCACGCACCGGCGCCGGCCCCGAGCACGAGCGACCGGAGCCCGTTCCCGGCCGTCATCCACAGCAATTCATACGATGATCTGCCGCGCGTCCACAGGCCTTTCGGGCTCCTTTCGGCCTGCGGGACGCTCGGCGCATGACCGACCACGACGCACCATCCGGCCCTCCGCATCCGCCCGCGTCCGACTGGCCACCGCCGGCGCCCACGCACGTCACCCTCCGCAGTCCGGCGGAACTCGCCGACGCCCTGCCCTACCTGCTGGGCTTCCATCCGAACGACAGCATCGTCCTCATGGCCCTGCACGGCGAGGGCAGACGCTTCGGCGGCCGACTGCGCCTGGGCATCCCGGCCCCTGACGACTGGCCCGACGTCTCCGACCAGCTCGCGGAGACGCTCGTCACCGGATGCCTCAAGCGCGGCGCCCGCCCCGACGGGATCGTCCTCTACCTCTGCCAGGACCCCGGGGACGGCGAGACGTCCGCGGCCGTGACGGCACGGCTGCGCCCGCTCGCCCAGCGCCTGCGGATCGCCTGCGGCGCCCTCGACGTGCCCGTCGTCGAGGCGCTGTGCCTCTCCGACGGCCGCTTCTGGTCCTACTGCTGCTCCGACCCCCGCTGCTGCCCGCCCGAGGGGACGCCTCTGGCGCTCCCCGGCACCACGGTCATGGCGGCGGCGGCCGCCTACGCCGGCATCCGGGTGCGCGGGACCCTGCGCGAGATGGAGGCCCGGCTGAGCCCCCGCCCCGGCCCGTGGGCCGACGGACAGCGGCGCGCCCTGGACGCCGCCACCGCCCGCCTGGTGCCGCGCTTCCTCGGCGGGGACCGCGAGACGGCGCGGCAGGAGACCCTGGATTTGGCGGAGCGGCTGTTCGAACGTCTCCACGAGACGCCCGCCGGAGCGGACACGGGGGAGTCCGACGCCCGGGACGACGCGCTCCTGACGGCGGAGGAGACCGCCGCGCTCGTCATCGGCCTGCAGGACCGCGTCGCCCGGGACCGCGCCGCCGAGTGGATGGAAGGGCCGCGCACCCAGGCGGTCCTGCGCCTCTGGCGCGCCCTCGCCCGGCGCTGCGTCCCGCCGTACACGGAACACGCCGCCGCCCCGCTGACGCTCGCCGGGTGGGTGGCGTGGTCCACCGGCGAACAGGCCGAGGCGAGGGTCGCCCTCGGCCGGGCCCTGACCGCGGACCCCGACTACCTCTTCGCCCAACTCCTCCACCACGCCTGTAACGAGGGGCTGGACCCGGAGGTCCTGCGGGACTGCCTCCGGCAGGAGCGGGCCGACCGGGCCGTCTGCCGGGCGGCTCGTGCCGCGGCGGACGAGGGACCGCCGGGCGGGGTGACGGACGAGGTACGGGACGAGGCGACGGACGAAGGCGAGACACGGGAGGAGGAGACCGACGAAACGACCGACGAAACGACCGACGAAACGGCTTGCGCAACTCCGGACGAAACGGGGGCCGACCCCCGGCCGACCGGGTCTTCCGCCGGTAGGGCCACCGTGCCGCGAGCCCCTCGGCGGAAGCCCGCCACCGACGCCGCGCGCCCCAAGCGGGCGACCGGCGGGGCCGCCACCGGAGCCCCGGCGGGTAAGCCCCGGGCGCGGCGGCAGCCGACGCGCCGCACCACCCGCGACCGCCGGTGACGGCGATCACGTGCGCACCGCCGTGACCTCGGCGCCGTCGTCGCCGTTCACCTGTACAGCCCTCCTTCCCGCCCGACGTTCCGGCCCGTGACCTCCCCAGGGAGCGCAGACCCGTGCAAGGCACCGCCGCCCATGCCCAGCCCGCCAGCTGGGCCAGCACCTCGGCGTGGACGGCGGACGGCGGGAGGTCCGC